>NZ_NKUH01000022.1:0-172313 GCF_009192895.1 Xanthomonas sp. LMG 12460
ACAACCTACTGAGAGATCACAGCTAGCCGCCGGTCGCAGCGTTGATCCACTGCCGCAGCAGGTCGCGGTGCGCAGGGGAAATGGTCAGGAAGCGGAAGCCGGCCCAGGCCTGGCCCGGTGCGTGCGAGGGTTCGCTCCACAACAGGTGCGCGCCGATATCGATCTGCACGTCGCGGTCGGCGTGCGGTATCGCGAAGCGCAACTGGTACAGCGCGTCCTCGTGCAGCGGTGCCGAGGCGAGCAGCAGCATGCCGTGTTCGGAGACATTGCCGAGGCGGCCGACCACGGCGTCTTCCATCAGGTCCAGCACCGGCACCATGTCCGGAACCTGGAGGCGCGGCGATCGGCGAGCGTCTGCGCTCATGCGCCCTCCATGGCGTCGTCGTCGGCGGGAACGCCGGCCAGGGTGCGCAGCGCGCGCACCGCGGCCTGCCAGGCGCGGTCGATCAGGCGGGCGCGGTCCTCGCTGACGATGCGCGCCTGTCCCTGCGCCAGCAGCCGCGCCAATCCGTCGAGCGTGTGTTCGGCGGCCTTCTGCCCGCGCTGGTTGACGAACAACGCACGCTCGGTGATCGGGCTGTACCAGGACAGGCGTTGCCGCTTCAGGTCGCCTTGCTGGTTGACGACGAATTCGAACCAGGTGCCGAACGGCAGCGTGCGCAACCGCGCATACGCGGCCTGTTCGGCCTCGTTGCGCGGCGGCAGCGAGGGGCGCTCGCCGTCCTCGCCCTGCTCGCCGAGGCGGGTGCGCGCCTTCAGCCGCACGCTGAGTTCGGTGCGCGAGGTGGTGGCGTCGGTGCCGCCGGGCGTGGACAGGCGACGAGCGATGGCCTCGGCTTCCTGCTGGTGGTAGCCCACCTGCAGCAGCGCCTGGCCCACGCGCTCGGCCAGGGCGGCATCGGAGGCGCCCTCGCTGCGGCAGGTGACCTCGGCGATGCGCTCGGCCAGGCCGATGCGCTCGCGCCAGGTCTCCGAGTCCTCGCCCTGACGCAGCAGGGTCAGCACCAGCACGTCGGACCAGGCCTGCTGCAGCAGGGTCTGCACGAAACCCGGCGGTTGCCGGGCGCTGCACAGCGCCTCCAGGGTGGCGGTCGCGGTCTGCTTGGCCAGCTCCAGCCGTTCCTTGCCGCGCGCGGCCTCGACGTGCCGGCGCTCGGCGATCTCGGCCTTGTGCGCCAGGCTGCGCTGCTGCGCCTGGATCTCCTGGTGGGCCTGCTCGAAGACGGTCTCGTCGCCTTCGTACTCCTCGATCACGCGGTCCACGGCCTGGTTGAGCTTGAGCAGCAGCGTCGGATCGCTGTCCTCTTCGCCCAGCCAGGTGGCGCCGGATTCGGCGACGGCATTGAGCAGTTCCCGCGCCGGGTGCCGGCTGCGCGCGAAGAACGCCGGATCCTGCAGCGCGGCGCGCACCAGCGGCACCTGCAGGCGTTCCAGCAGCGCCGCGGCCGGCGCGTCGGGGCGTACCTCGCGCTCGATCTCGCCGTACAGCAGGCCGAGCAGGTCGAAGGTGTCGGCCTGCTGTGCTGCCAGGGTCGCCTGCGCGCCGTGGGTGGCGCGCAGCGCCTGCAACAAGGCGGTCTGCACGTCGCGCAGGTGGCGGCGTCCGCGCAGCCCGCCCAGGGTGCTGTGGGCCGGCGGCTGCGCCTGCAGTTCGCCCAAGGCCTCCAGCAGGCTGGCGGTCGGCACCGGGGCCGCACCGGCGGCGCTCGCCGGCCGCGCCGGGAGCGCGGCGGCACCGGCAGTCTCAGTCGTGGGCACCGCCGTGGCGGGCACGGCCTTGGCGCGCGCCGCGGTCAGCAACTGGCGCAGGGTGGCCAGGTCCGGGCCGCTGGCGGCCGGTTCCGCGGCGCCGGCTGCCGCGCCCGCTGGCGGCAGCGGTGCCGTCGCGGCAGGCCCCGGCGGCACGCCCATGGCGGGAGCGGCTTGACCAGGAGCGCTGGCGTTCCCGCGGGGGGCGCTGCCCGCAGCGTGCGGCACCGCGACGCCGGGCATGCGCGCCGCGCGCCGCGTGCCCGGGTCGACATTGGTGCTGCGCGCCACGTAGGGCAGATAGATCAGGCCGGGCAGCACCCCGGCGTGGGTCAGCAGGACATTGGCCCGTTCCACCATCTCGCCGTAGCGCGCCAGCACCTGCCGTTCGAAGGCGCGATACAGCGCCAATTGCGTGTCCAGGCCAAGGCCCAACGCTTCGCCGGCGGTGCGCAGCAGCCGGCACAGCGCGTGCGGTCCCAGCGGCAGTTGCTCGATCTCGAAGGCGGGCCGCGCCGCCAGCACGCCGAAGCGCTGGCCGAGCAACTGCAGCGGGATATTGCAGCGGATCGCCTCGCGGCGGGCGATCTCGTGCAGCACGATGTCGCGGTCGATATCCACGTCGGCGACCAGGGTCAGCATCTGCGTGGCACCTGCCTTGGCTACTCGCGGCGCAGCGGCCGTCGCCAAGGGGCTGCGGATCCTGGCAAGCCCGGCTTCCAGCTGCGCCTGGTAGAACGGCGCCAGGCGCCCGCGCTGCGTGCGCACGCGTTGCGCCTCCTGGAACAGGTCCTGTTGCACCTGGCCATTGCGGGCGCGCCCGGCCTGCTCGAGCAAGTCCTGCTCCAGCTCGTCCAGGGTCGCCTGCAGCGGCAGCTCCAGGGCCTGCCACAGCAGGCTGTTCAAGGCCTGCAGGATGTCGCGCACGCGCGCCGGCAGGGCGGCGCTGGCAAGCGTCGCTGGCGGGGCCGACATGGTCGCAGACAGGGGCATCCTGTGATCGCCGTTATACTTTTCTGCGCGGTATGTAGCACGATCCGCCGCCGCAACCAAGGCGGGCGGCGCGGCTCAGGGCAGGAACAGGGCGATCACGTCGTTGGTGAACCGCCGTCCCAGCTCGGTCGGGACCGCGTGGCCGGCGTCCACCCGCAGCCAGTCGCGGGCCTGCGCGGTGGCCAGGGCCGGGGCGATCGCCTGCAGCGGCAGGCCGGTGCGCGCGCTGAAGTCGCGCAGCGCGAAGCCGCCGTTGAGGCGCAGGGCGTTGAGCATGTACTCGAACGGGCGCCGCTCCGGCGCGATCCACTCGTCGCCGCCGATCGCCGCCGGCATCCCCGCCGCGTCCAGGAACGCCTGTGGATGCTTGTGCTTCCAGCGGCGCAGGATGTTCTGTTCGGCGCCGGAGCTGATCTTGCCGTGCGCGCCGGCACCGATGCCGAGATAGTCGCCGAAGGTCCAGTAGTTGAGGTTGTGCGCGCAGCGATAACCGGCGCGGGCGTAGGCGCTGACTTCGTACTGTGCGAAGCCGGCCTCGGCCAGCAGCGCCTGGCAGCGCTCCTGCATGTCCCAGGCGTCGTCGTCCTCGGGCATGCCCTGCGGCGGTCGCGCGGCGAACACGGTGTTCGGTTCCAGGGTGAGCTGGTAGTGGCTCAGGTGGGTCGGCTGCAGCGCCAGCGCCTGCGCGATGTCGCGCTCGGCCTCGGCCAGGGTCTGCTGCGGCAGCGCGTACATCAGGTCCAGGTTGACATTGGCATAGCCGGCGTCCTGCGCCAGCTTCACCGCACGCTCGGCCTCGGCGCCGTCGTGGATGCGGCCCAGCCGCTGCAGGGCCGCGTCGTCGAAGCTCTGGATGCCGAAGCTCAGGCGATTCACCCCGGCCGCCAGGTAGCGGTCGAAGCGGCCATGCTCGGCGGTGCCGGGGTTGGTCTCCAGGGTGATCTCCAGGCCCGGCGCGAAGCGCAGCCGGGCGCTGGCCGCCTGCAGGAAGCGATCGATCGCCTCGGGCGGAAACAGGCTGGGCGTACCGCCGCCGAAGAACACGCTGTTGACTACGCGGCCCCAGACCAGCGGCAGGTCCTGGTCCAGGTCGCGGATCAGCGCATCCACATAGGCGTCGAACGGCAGCGCGCCCTTGGCCGCATGCGAATTGAAATCGCAGTACGGGCATTTGCGCACGCACCAGGGCAGGTGCACGTAGAGCGACAGCGGTGGCGGCACCAGCGTCGGGGTGTCGGCGTGCGCGGACGGATCCGGGCAGGCGGTGCCGGGCGGATGCTGGCAATGGTCGTGGGCGTGCGGCATGGCGGGCGGGAATCTGGAAACGGAGATGCGGGCGGTGCGGGCGCCGGAGGGTTCAGGGCTTGGCGCAGCGGCGCAGGGCAGTCTGCGCGCGCCGCGGTGTCCTGACTGGCCCGGTGCCTGCGCGCGGTGCGGTCACTCGGCGGGATGCGCCGCAAGATGGTCCGCCAGGCGCTGCTTGAGCTGTTGCAGGGCGAGGGCGCGGTGGCTGATGCGGTTCTTCAGCGCCAGCGGCATCTCGGCGGCGGTCTGGCCGTGGTCCGGATCCAGGAACACCGGGTCGTAGCCATGCCCGCCGGTGCCGGCACGCGCATGCGCGATGCGGCCGCGCCAGCGCCCTTCCACCAGCAGCGGTTGCGGATCCTCGGCATGCCGCAGCAGCACCAGCACGCAGTAGAAATGCGCGCCGCGCTGCGCGTCGGGGACATCGCGCAGCGCGTCCAGCAGCTTGTCGATGTTGGCCTGCGCATTGCCGTGCTCGCCGGCGTAGCGCGCCGAATACAGGCCCGGCGCGCCGTGCAGCGCGTCCACGCAGATGCCGGAGTCGTCGGCCAGCGCCGGCAACCCAGTGATGTGGGCGGCGTGGCGCGCCTTGAGCAGCGCGTTCTCGACGAAGGTCAGGCCGGTCTCATCGGCATCGCTGACGCCGAGCGTGGATTGCGCGATCAACTCGACCCCCACGTCGTCGAGCAGGGCATGCAGTTCTTCGAGCTTGCCGGCGTTGCTGCTGGCCAGGACCAGTTTCATGCGGTGGGCTCCAGCAGATCCCAGGTGTTGCCGTACAGATCGCGGAACACCGCGACCGTGGCGTAGGGTTCGTGGCGAGGGGCTTCCAGGAATTCCACACCGGCGGCCAGCATCGCCGCATGGTCGCGCTGGAAGTCGTCGGTGTGCAGGAAGAAGCCGACGCGGCCCCCGGTCTGGTCGCCGATGCGGCTGCGCTGCGCGTCGTCGCTGGCGCGCGCCAGCAGCAGCGCCGCGCCGCGCGCATCGCCGGGCCCGACCACGACCCAGCGCTTGTGGCCCTGGTCCACGTCCTCCAGCACCTGGAAGCCCAGCTTGCCGGTGTACCAGGCGATGGCCTCGTCGTAGTCGGCCACCACCAGGGTGACCAGGGCCAGGCGCCGGTTCATTGCGCCAGGGCGGCGCGCTGTGCCGCCAGCAGTTCGCCGATGCCGCGCTCGGCCAGGCCGAGCAGCGCGTCCAGTTCGTCGCGGCGGAAGGCGTGGCCCTCGGCGGTGCCCTGCAGCTCGATGAAGCCGCCGCCATCGTTCATCACCACGTTCATGTCGGTGTCGCAGTCGCTGTCCTCGGCGTAGTCCAGGTCCAGCAACGGCACGCCGCGGTACACGCCGACCGAGACCGCGGCGACCGCGCCCAGCACTACCGGCTTCTTCAGGTCGCCGCGCTTCTGCAGCCAGTTCACCGCATCCACCAGCGCCACGTAGGCGCCGGTGATGGCGGCGGTGCGGGTACCGCCGTCGGCCTGCAGCACGTCGCAGTCCAGGGTGATGGTGCGCTCGCCCAGCGCCGTGCGGTCGACGCAGGCGCGCAGCGCGCGGCCGATCAGACGCTGGATCTCCAGCGTGCGTCCGCCCTGCTTGCCGCGCGCGGCTTCGCGATCGGAACGCGAGTGGGTGGCGCGCGGCAGCATGCCGTATTCGGCGGTGACCCAGCCTTCGCCCTTGCCGCGCAAGAAGCCCGGCACGCGGTTCTCGACGCTGGCGTTGCACAGCACGCGGGTGTCGCCGAAGCTGACCAGGACCGAGCCTTCGGCGTGGCGGGTGAAGGCGCGTTCGATGCGGACCGGGCGCAACTGATCGGCCGTGCGGCCGCTGGGACGGGAGAAGGACATGCAGGGGTTCCGGGAAGGGCGGGGCCGTGCGCGGCCTGTGACCGCGTCGGTGAGGCAGGAAAGGGCGCTAGGTTAACATTCGCCCCCTGTCCGCACCGGAACACCGCATGATCCGCAGCATGACCGCCTATGCCGGCGCCGAGCGCATCACTCCCTGGGGCACGCTGGGATGCGAGCTGCGCTCGGTCAACCACCGTTTCCTGGAAGTCGGCGTCCGCCTGCCGGAAGAACTGCGCGCGTTGGAGCCGCAACTGCGCGAACGCGTCGCCGCGCGGATCAGCCGCGGCAAGCTCGACCTGATGCTGCGCCTGCGCGCGCCGGAGGCAGCGCAGACCCTGGCGGTGAACGAGGCCCTGGTCGAGCAGCTGGGTGTGCTTGCGCAACGGCTGGGAATGCGTTTCCCGCAGATGCAGGTGCAGTTCGTCGACCTGCTGCAGCTGCCCGGCGTGCTGCAGGGGCAGACGGCCGATCCGGCGGCGCTGCAGGCGCAGGCGCTGGAACTGCTGGACGAGGTGTTGGCCGAGTTCGTCGCCGCGCGCGAGCGCGAGGGCGGCAAGCTGGCCGCGGCCATCGTCGAGCGCGTCGATGCGGTGGAACGCATCGCCGGCGAGGTGCGCACGCTGATCCCCGCCATCCGCGACGGCCAGCGCGCCAAGCTGGCGGCGCGCCTGGCCGATCTGCCGCATCCGGTCGATCCCGGCCGCGCCGAGCAGGAGCTGGTGCTGTGGCTGCAGAAGCTCGATGTGGACGAGGAACTGGACCGGCTCGGCAGCCACATCAAGGAACTGCGCCGCGTCCTGCGCCAGCCGGAACCGGCCGGCCGGCGCCTGGACTTCCTGCTGCAGGAGTTCAACCGCGAGGCCAACACCCTGGGCTCGAAGTCGGTGGACAGCCGCACCTCCAACGCCGCGGTGGAACTGAAGGTGCTGATCGACCAGATCCGCGAGCAGGTGCAGAACCTGGAATAGCCGGGATGGCGGGAGTCGAGATTGGGGATTGGGAAGGCGGATTCCGAGTGCCGGGCGGGTCACGTCCATACCGGGTAGCATATCGACCCCGTGGGTATCGGCCCGCGGCCCCGTTCGCGAATCCCGACTCCCCAATCCCGAATCCCTGACCCTATGCGCGGCACTCTCTACATCGTGGCGGCCCCCTCCGGCGCCGGCAAGAGCAGCATCGTCAACGCCACTCTGGCGCGCGACCCGCAGATCGCGCTGTCGATCTCGTTCACCTCGCGCGCGCCGCGGCCGGGCGAACGCCACGCGGAGCACTACCATTTCGTCTCCGCCGACGAGTTCCAGCGGATGATCGATGCCGGCGACTTCTTCGAGTACGCCCGCGTGCACGGCGACTGGAAGGGCACGGCGCGGCAGTCGGTGGAGCCGCAGCTGGCCGCCGGCCACGACGTGCTGCTGGAGATCGACTGGCAGGGCGCGCGCCAGGTGCGGGCCAAGGTGCCGGACGCGGTCAGCGTGTTCATCCTGCCGCCGTCGCGCGAGGCCCTGGAGCAGCGCATGCGCAAGCGCGGCCAGGACAGCGAGGCGGTGATCGCGCAGCGGCTGGCCGCCGCGCGCGAGGAGATGTCGCACTACGCCGACTTCGACTACGTGATCGTCAACGAGCATTTCGACACCGCGGTGGACGAGATGTGCGCGATCTTCGTCGCCAGCCGCCTGCGCCGGCCGCAGCAGCAGCAGCGCCATGCCGCGCTGATCGATACCCTCCTGCAGGAACAGCCAACTGGCTGATTCCAAAGGGAACTGAATGGGGTGGGGTTGATCTCGGGCGGTTGTCGCCCTACAATCCCCGCCCTTTCCCTCATTCGAACGCGTGGCCGCCGCCGGCCCGCCGGGAGCCCGCATGGCCCGCATCACCGTAGAAGATTGCCTGGAAGTCGTTAACAACCGTTTCGAACTGGTCATGATGGCGTCCAAGCGCGCCCGCCAGCTCGCCAACGGCGTGCAGGCCACCCTCGACAACACCGAGTCGGCCGACAAGCCGACCGTGCTGGCGCTGCGCGAGATCGCCGCGCGCAAGATCGACAACGCGCTGATCGACGAGGTCGAGAAGGCCGAGCGCGAGCGCGCCGAGCGTGAAGCCCTGGAATGGGCCGCGGCCGAAGTGGTGGCCGACGAGGACATGTCCAAGAACGACGACTGATCGCGTCCCGCGTCGCGATCGTCCTGCGAACAGCCCGCATCCGCGGGCTGTTTCGTTTTGCGGGTTTGCCGTCCACGCGCCGCTGGCATAGTCTTTCCGCATGAACCCAGGCCCTTCTGCCCAGGTCGCCCACGCCGCGCCATCGTCGGCCGACGAGGCGGTCCCCGACTACGTCCTGCAGCTCGAACGCAGCGCCAGCTATCTGCCGCCCGAGCAGATCCCGCTGCTGCGCCGCGCCTGGGAGGTCGGTGCGGCCGCGCACGCGGGGCAGACCCGCAAGTCCGGCGAGCCCTACATCACCCACCCGGTGGCGGTAGCCGGTGTACTGGCCGAGCTGGGCCTGGACGTGGAAGCGCTGATCGCCGCGATCCTGCACGACACCATCGAAGACACGCCGCTGACCCGCGCCGAGCTGGCCGCCGAGTTCGGCGAGGCGGTGGCGGAACTGGTCGACGGTGTCACCAAGCTGGACAAGCTCAAGTTCCGCGACCGCCAGGAAGCGGCCGCCGAGAGCTTCCGCAAGATGCTGCTGGCGATGTCGCGCGACCTGCGCGTGATCATGATCAAGCTCGCCGATCGCCTGCACAACATGCGCACGCTGGGCGCGCAGAGCGCCGAGGCGCGCAGCCGCATCGCCCGCGAGACCCTGGAGATCTACGCGCCGATCGCTCAGCGCCTGGGCATGAGCCTGATGAAGTCCGAGCTGCAGAACCTCGGCTTCCGCGCGCTGCATCCGTGGCGCCACGCGATCATCGAAAAACACATCCGCAGCCAGCCGGTGGTGCGCCGCGAATCGATGGCGCAGGTGGAAGTGCAGTTGTCGCAGCGCCTGGCCAAGGAAGGGCTGGAGCACCGGCTGGTGAGCCGGATCAAGACGCCGTGGAGCATCTACAACAAGATGCGCGACGAGAACAAATCCTTCGACCAGGTGATGGACGTGTTCGGCTTCCGGTTGGTGGTGCGCGGCGTGCCCGACTGCTACCACGCCCTCGGCGCGGTGCACGCCACCTTCAAGCCGCTGGATGCGCGCTTCCGCGACTTCATCGCCATACCCAAGGCCAACGGCTACCAGTCGCTGCATACGGTGCTGTTCGGGCCCTACGGCTCGCCGATCGAGGTGCAGATCCGCACCGAGGAAATGGACCTGATCGCCGAACGCGGCGTCGCCGCGCACTGGACCTACAAGTTCGGTGGCGACTCGCCCAACAGCGCGCAGAGCCGCGCGCATGCGTGGATCGTTGAGCTGATCGAATCGCAGCGCGCCGCCGGCTCGTCGCTGGAGTTCCTGGACAACGTCAAGGTCGACCTGTTCCCGGACGAGGTCTACCTGTTCACGCCCAAGGGCAAGATCCTGGCGCTGCCGCGCAATTCCACCGCGCTGGACTTCGCCTATGCGGTGCACACCGACGTCGGCAACCGCGCGGTCGCCTCGCGCGTGGACAAGAAGCTGGTGCCGCTGCGCACCAAGCTGGTCAGCGGACAGACGGTGGAAGTGATCACCGCGCGCTCGGCCACGCCCAAGCCGCAGTGGCTGGAGTTCGTGGTCAGCAGCAAGGCGCGCACCGCGATCCGCCACCAGCTCAAGCAGCTCGAACACGAGGACGCGGTGCAGCTCGGCCATCGCATGCTCGATCGCGCGCTGGAGGCGATGGACAGCTCGCTGGAGCGACTGCCCAAGGGGCGCCTGGATTCGTTCCTCAGCGAGCATCGCTATCCGCGCCTGGAAGCGCTGCTGGCCGACGTGGCGTTGGGCAACTGGATGCCCAACCAGGCCGCGCAGGCGCTGATGGCGTATGCCGAACTGCGCGGCGGCGGGCATTCCAAGCACTCGCAGGAAAAGATCCTGATCAACGGCACCGAGCGCGGCGTGGTCAGCTTCGCCAATTGCTGCCAGCCGATTCCTGGCGACGAGATCATGGGCTACCACACCGCCGGCAAGGGCATCGTGGTGCATCGCCTGGACTGTCCGAACCTGGCCGAACTGCGCAAGTCGCCCGAGCGCTGGGTGCCGATCGGCTGGGATACCAGCGTCATCGGCGACTACGACACCGCGCTGGTGGTGGACGTGGAGAACCGCACCGGCGTGCTGGCGCAGCTGGCCGCGGCGATCGCGCAGAGCCAGTCCAACATCGAGCGCGTCGACTACCTGGACCGCGACTTCAACGCCGCGGTGCTGCGCTTCAACATCCAGGTGCGCGACCGTAACCACCTGGCCGAAGTGATGCGCCGGCTGCGGCGCTTGAATGCGGTGCAGAGCGTGCGCCGCCAGTAGGCGGTGCCGGGCGGAATGGGTCGGGAGTTCTTGTGGGAGGGACTTCAGTCCCGACGCGTGATGGTGTCGGGCGGCTTTCTGCTTCACTCGTCGCGGCTGAAGCCGCTCCCACAAGGAATGGACTGGGGCTTCGTGCCAGTGCACGTGATCGGGCATCGTCCGCGCCGCCTGCCAACGCGGCTGCATGACGGTCGACGCCTGCGAAAGAACGCTTGGTCGCGATCCTGTCTCGGTCATGCTCCCCAATCCCCAATCCCCAGCCGCGCACGCCAGCTAAACTAGGCGGACATTCTTCCAACGGAGTCGCCATGTCCCGCCAGATCATCCATACCGACCGTGCACCGGCCGCGATCGGCCCGTATTCGCAGGCCGTGCGCGCCGGCAACACCGTGTACTTCTCCGGGCAGATCCCGCTGGATCCGGCCACCGGCGAGATCGTCGCCGGCGACATCGCCGCTCAGGCGCGCCGCGCGTTCGACAACCTGCAGGCGGTGGCCGAGGCGGCCGGCGGCTCGCTGGATCGCATCGTGCGCCTGGGGCTGTACCTCACCGACCTGGCGCAGTTCGCGCAGGTCAATGCGGTGATGCAGGACTACTTCCAGGCGCCGTTCCCCGCGCGTTCCACCATCGAAGTCTCGGCGCTGCCCAAGGGCGCGGGCTTCGAAGTGGACGCGGTGATGGTGCTGGACTGATCTCCCGCCGTGCCGCGCGTGCAGGTTCCGGCGCCGGCGCTGTCGGCGGCAGGCGAGGTGCCGCTGACCACGCTGCCCGGCGTCGGTCCCAAGCTGGCGGAGAAATTCGCCGCGCGCGGTCTGTCCACCCTGCAGGACCTGTGGCTGCACCTGCCGCTGCGCTATGAGGACCGCACCCGCCTGACCACGGTGGCGGCGCTGCAGCCGGGCGTGCCGGCGCAGGTCGAGGGGCGGGTGCAGGCGGTGGACCGCGGCTTCCGCTACCGGCCGATGCTGCGCGTGGCAGTGGCCGATGAGTCGCGCGGCACCCTGGTGCTGCGCTTCTTCCAGTTCCGTGCCGCGCAGGCGGCGCAGTTCGCGGTCGGCGCGCGCTTGCGCGCCTTCGGCACGCCCAAGCCGGGCCAGCACGGGCTGGAGTTCGTGCATCCCAGCTACCAGATCCTCGGTGAGGGCGACGATGCGGCGCTGGGCGATCGCCTGGATCCGGTGTACCCGGCGGTGGAGGGCGTCGGTCCGGCGACCGTGCGCCGGCTGATCGGCCAGGCGCTGGACCGGCTGCCGGAGGAGGCGGCACTGGAACTGCTGCCGGCGTCGCTGCTGAGCGAACTTGGCCTGCCGTCGCTGCGCAGTGCGTTGCTGGTCGCGCACCGGCCGCCGCCGCAGGCCGACCTGGCCGCGCTCGCCGCCGGCCTGCATCCGGCGCAGCAGCGCCTGGCGCTGGAGGAACTGCTCGCGCATCACCTGAGCCTGCGCCGCCAGCGCATCGCCATGCAGTGCCAGTCGGCGCCGTCGCTGCGCGGCCGCGGGCTGCTGGCCAAGCGCCTGCAGCAGTCGCTGCCGTTCCAACTGACCGGCGCACAGCAACGCGTGTTCGCGCAGATCCGCACCGACCTGGAGCGGCCGGCGCCGATGCTGCGGCTGGTGCAGGGCGACGTCGGCAGCGGCAAGACCGTGGTCGCCGCGCTGGCGGCGATGCTGGCGGTGGACAAGCGCAAGCAGGCGGCGCTGGCCGCGCCCACGGAACTGCTCGCCGAACAGCATCTGGCCAACCTGCGCGGTTGGCTGGAGCCGCTGGGCGTGCGCGTGGCCTGGCTGGCCGGCAAGGTCACCGGCAAGGCGCGCAGCGCGACCCTGGCGCAGATCGCCTCGGGCGAGGCGCAGGTGGTGGTCGGCACGCACGCGCTGATGCAGGAGGCGGTGCGCTTTTACGACCTGGCCCTGGCCATCGTCGACGAGCAGCACCGCTTCGGCGTGCACCAGCGCCTGGCGTTGCGCGACAAGGGCGCTTCCGGCGCGGGCGTGCCGCATCAACTGGTGATGACCGCCACGCCGATCCCGCGCACCCTGGCGATGGCCGCCTATGCCGATCTGGACGTCTCCTCGATCGACGAACTGCCGCCGGGGCGCACCCCGGTGCAGACCATCGTGCTCAACGCCGAGCGCCGTCCCGAGCTGGTGCAGCGCATCCGCGTGGCCTGCGCCGAAGGCCGCCAGGCCTACTGGGTCTGCACCCTGATCGAAGAGGCCGAGGACAACGAGAAGTCCGCGCAGGGCGGCGGTGCCGGCAACCGGCTCGAGGCCAGCGCCGCGCAGGCCACCTTCGAAGCGTTGTCGGCGCAGTTGCCGGAACTGCGCGTGGGCCTGGTCCACGGACGCATGAAGCCGGCGGAGAAGCAGGCGGCGATGCGCGCGTTCAAGCAGGGCGAGATCGACCTGCTGGTGGCCACCACCGTCATCGAGGTCGGCGTGGACGTGCCCAATGCCTCGCTGATGATCATCGAGAACGCCGAACGCCTGGGCCTGGCGCAGCTGCACCAGTTGCGCGGGCGGGTCGGGCGCGGCGCGGCGGCGTCGAGCTGCGTGCTCATGTACCAGGCGCCGCTGTCGGCGATGGCGCGGCAGCGTCTGGAAACCATGCGCCAGACCAACGACGGCTTCGTCATCGCCGAGAAGGATCTGGAACTGCGCGGTCCCGGCGAACTGCTCGGCACCCGCCAGACCGGCCTGGCCGCGTTCCGCGTAGCCGACCTGGCCCGCGACGCCGGCCTGCTGCCGCGCGTGCACGCGCTGGCCGACCGGTTGCTGGAGGAAGCGCCGGTCCTGGCCGACCGCATCGTCGCGCGCTGGGTCGGTGGGGCGGTGCGGTTCGCTGGGGCGTGATGGGGCCGGGATTCGGCATTGGGGATGACCAGCCATTCGGCTGTTGAAAGCGGGGATTCGTAAAAAGCGGCCGCCCCTACGACAAACAGCGGTGGCGTTGCTTTTGCGAATCCCTAATCCCCAATCCCCAATCCCGGCTTCTTCCCATGCCTGCCCCGCGGTGCCAGACTCGGCGGCCGTATGCACGAGCGAACCGACGCATGAGCGACAAGATTCCCCTGTTGATCGATACCGACCCCGGCGTGGACGACGCGCTGGCGCTGCTGATGGCCTTCGCCGATCCGCGCCACGAGGTGGTCGGGCTGACCATCGCCGCCGGTAACGTCGGCCTGCGCCACACCGTGCGCAACGCGCTGAAACTGTGCGAAGTGGCCGGGCGCGAGGATGTGCCGGTGTTCGCCGGCTGCGCCGATCCGCTGCTGCACCCGTCGGTGGACGCCGGGCACGTGCACGGTCAGGACGGTTTCGGCGACGTCGACCTGCCGCCGGCCGCGCGCGGCGCCGAGGCCGAGCATGCCGCGCTGGCGATCCTGCGCCTGTCGCACCAGTACGCCGGGCGCCTGCTGCTGGTCGCGCTGGGGCCGCTGACCAACATCGCGCTGGCGCTGAAGCTGGACCCGACCCTTCCGCAGCGCGTCGGCCGCTTCCTGGTGATGGGCGGGGCGATCACCTGCCACGGCAACATCACCCCGGCCGCCGAGTTCAACATCGCCTTCGATCCGGAGGCGGCGCACATCGTGTTCAAGGCGTTCCCGCACATCGAAGTGGCGGATTGGGAAGCGACCGTGGCGCACGGCCTGCCGCACCGCGAGGTCGAGCAGTGGCTGGCGGTGGATGCGCCCAAGGCGCGCTTCTACGAGCTGATCTCGCGCAAGACCCGGCTGTGGTCGGAAGACGCACGCGGCGAGCACTGGTACGCCGCCGATGCGCTGGCGATGGCTTGGGCGCTGCAGCCCGACGGCGCCCAGGAGGTGCAGTCGCGGCCGATGCAGATCGAGCTGTCCGGGGTGCACACCCGCGGCGCCACCCTGGTCGACTGGAACCGCCAGCTGGGCCTGCCGGACAACGCGACCATGCTCATCCGCTACGACCATGCCCGCTTTCTGGGCCTGGCCCGCGCGGCGGTCGGCGCCGGCTGAGCCTGGCGGTCCCTGCCTGCACATGCTTCAGAGCCCAGGGCGGCGGCTGGCGACTACACGTAACGTGTGAATTACACGTTGCGTGTAGGGCAGGAGGGCTGTTATAGTTTCCCTCTTGTCCAGCAGCCACCTACGGTGCGAGCCCATGAAGGCCGACATCCATCCCCAGTACCGCGACGTCGTGTTCCACGATGTCACCTCCGATTTCAAGATCCTGACCCGTTCGACCATGTCCTCGAAAGAGACGGTCAAGTGGGAGGACGGCGAAGAGTATCCGCTGATCAAGGTCGAAATCTCCTCGGCTTCGCACCCGTTCTACACGGGCAAGCACAAGGTCATCGACACCAGCGGCCGCATCGACAAGTTCCAGAAGCGCTACGCGCGCTGATCGGAACCGTCGAACGGATGTAAAGCGACGGCCGCTTGCGCGGCCGTTTTGCTATTCGCCACATCCTGTCTTCCCGGCGTTGACGCGCCGGTGTCATCCTTCCGTGAAAGTGCGGCGAGGATGCAACGCTGTGTCGCTTTCCTGCCGCCATCGTGCAACGCGGGTGGTGAGCGACGACGCAAATGCTGCTGTGCGATAATGGCGCGATCCGTGGCGATTGCCGTGGACTTCCTTCACGCGTCTGTTCGCAACGTAATCGGACAGGCGCCTTCCATCGAGGAGCGCACACTGTGTCCGATCTTGATCAGGTCACGTTGAACGCCGGCGACAAGTCGGTCGTTCTTCCGGTACTCAAGCCCACCCTGGGCAACGATTGCGTCGACATCTCCAAGTTGACCAAGGAGACCGGTCTCTTCACCTACGACTCGGGCTTCACCGCGACCGCCAGCTGCAAGTCGGCGATCACCTACATCGACGGCGACAACGGCGTGCTGCTGTATCGCGGCTACCCGATCGAGCAGTTGGCCGAGAAGTCCAACTTCCTCGAAGTGGCCTACCTGCTGATGAACGGCGAGCTGCCCACCGCCGACGAATTCAAGAAGTTCGACCACGAAGTGACGCATCACACGATGATGCACGAGTCGCTGAAGAACTTCCTCGGCGGCTTCCGCCACGACGCGCACCCGATGGCGATGCTCGCCGGTAGCGTGGCCTCGCTGTCGGCGTTCTACCACGACACCCTCGACCTCAACGATCCGGAGCAGCGCCGCCTGGCCGCGATCCGTCTGATCGCCAAGGTGCCGACCATCGCCGCCGCCGCCTACCGCTACTCCATCGGTTGGCCGATCCGTTACCCGCGCAACAACCTCGGCTACGTCGAGCGCTTCCTGCACATGATGTTCGAGGTGCCGAGCGAGCAACTGCAGATGAATCCGGTCGTGGCCAAGGCCCTGGACCTGCTGTTCATCCTGCACGCCGACCACGAGCAGAACGCCTCGACCTCGACCGTGCGTCTGGTCGGTTCCACCGGCGCCAACCCGTACGCCTCGGTCGCCGCCGGCATCACCGCGCTGTGGGGCCCGGCGCATGGCGGCGCCAACGAAGCCGTGCTGAAGATGCTGGAAGAGATCGGCACCGCCGACAATGTCGAGAGCGCCGTGGCCAAGGCCAAGGACAAGAACTCGAGCTTCCGCCTGATGGGCTTCGGCCACCGCGTGTACAAGAACTTCGACCCGCGCGCGAAGATCATCCGCGAGATGACCCACAAGGTGCTGGGCGAGCTGGGCGTCAACGACCCGCTGCTGGAAGTGGCGCTGAAGCTGGAAGAGGCCGCGCTGAAGGACGACTACTTCGTGCAGCGCAAGCTGTACCCGAACGTCGACTTCTACTCGGGCATCATCTACAAGGCGCTGAACATTCCGGTGGAGATGTTCACCGTGATGTTCGCCATTGCCCGTACCGCCGGCTGGGTCTCGCATTGGCTGGAGCAGCAGGTCGACCCGGAAATGAAGATCGGCCGTCCGCGCCAGATCTACACCGGCTACGACAAGCGCGACTACACCAGCGCCGACAAGCGCTGATCGATCGCCTCATGGCATCAGGAACGCCCCGCTTCGCGGGGCGTTTTTGTTTGCGCGGTCGAAGCGGGGAATGGCTGACATCCGCCTCCTCGCGCGCGCCACGCGCATGCGAGGTGCCACGGCGCCCGCCGCAGCCGACGCGCTGTGCGTTGCCGCTCAGCCGTACCGGTAGTCGGCGATGTCCTGCTCGGTCAGCAGTTGCCGCAGTTGCGGCATCGAGGCGCGGCGCATCGGCTTCTCGTCCACCTGCGACAGCGGTGCCTGGCGCAGCGCGTCGTAGGGCAGCACGGTCAGGTCGAAGGTCAGCTCCTCGGCGGTGAACAGCCACACCGGGAAGTCCTCGCTACGCTCGCGGTCCAGGCGCAGGCGGCGGCTGCGCAGTTCGGCCGGGATCCGGTGTTCTTCGAGAAAACGTGCCACCGCCTCGGTGTCGTCGCTGTGCAGGTGCAGTTGCACCGGACTGTTGGCGTCGGCGGTACCGTCGTGCACCGGTCCGGCCAGGCGTGGCGCGAAGGCGTGCAGGAAGTCCATCGCGCGCAGCGCCGCCTCGCGGCGCCGGCGCAGTTCGCCGGCATGGTCGGGGCCGGCGAACAGCCGCTGGTATTCGCGCAGGGCGTCCTCGATCTCGCTGTTGCGCGGCAGCGAGGCGTCGTCGTGGATGCCGAGCCGGTCGGCGGCCTTGAGTTTGGCCTGGTGGAAATCGCGGATGCCGCCTTCGGCCATCAGCCGGGCGGCTTCATGCGCCAGCCGGCGGCGGCGTTCGTGCGTGCGGGTCCGGGCGTGTTGCCGAGCGTGGTGCATGGTGCGCCTCCCCTCAAAGCCTGCCCCGACTGTACCGCAGCCTTGCGAAATTCGGGTGTAGCCGGCGCCGCTGCCTGAGGCGGCGTCCGCCGGGCGAGGCGCGCCCGGCGGGAACTGCCCCGGCGAGCGCCGGGGCGGGGGAACGCGACGCGATCAGAAGATGTCGAATGCCGCGTCGTCGGTCTTCTGGTCCTGCAGGCTTTCGTCGAACTGCTGGATGCGGTCCATGTCCTCGGTCTTGACCCATTCCGTGGCGCCGTTGAGGCTGACCTGGACCATGCCGCCCGGCGGATCGTTGCGGGCGATCGGCTGATCCTTCAGCGCGACCCGCATGTAGTCGATCCAGATCGGCAGCGCCGCCTTGCCGCCGTATTCGCGGTAGCCGAGCGAGCGGTAGTCGTCGCGACCGACCCACACGGTGGTCACGTACGGGCCGCCGAAGCCGGAGAACCAGGCGTCGCGATGGTCGTTGGTCGAGCCGGTCTTGCCGCCCACGTCCTCGCGGCCTAGCACCTTGGCGGCGGTGCCGGTGCCGCGCTGGACCACGTCGCGCATCATCGACACCAATTGATAGGCGGTGCGCTCGTCGATCGCGCGCGGCGCCACCTTGGCCTCGGGGTCGGCGGGCTTCTCGGCGGCAGCCGCCGTGGCCGCGGGCTCTGCCGGCTTGGCCGCCGGCGGCGGCGTGGCCGCGCCGAAGTTGAAGCCGTCCACGACCTGGCTGACCGGTGCGGCGTTGCCGCCGACGCTGCCGCAACTGCGGCAGGCGGTCAGCGGATGTTCCTGGAACAGGACATTGCCGTCGCGGTCGGTGACCTTGTCGATGATCCAGGTGTTGACCAGCGAGCCGCCGTTGGCGAACACGGTGTACCCGCGCGCCACCGACAGCGGAGTCAGCGAGGCGGTGCCCAGCGACATCGACAGGTTCGGCGGCAACTCGGCTTCCTGGAAGCCGAACTGGCTGATGTACTTGCGCGCGAAGTCCACGCCGATGGCGTCCAGCAGGCGCACCGAGACCAGGTTGCGCGACTGCACCAGCGCCTCGCGCAGGCGCATCGGGCCGCGGAAGCCGCCGCCGTCGTTCTGCGGCGACCAGGTCTTGCCGCGGCGGTCGCGGAACACCACCGGTGCGTCAAGCACGATCGAGGCCGGGTTGAAGCCCTTCTCGAACGAGGCCGCGTACAGGAACGGCTTGAAGCTGGAGCCTGGCTGGCGGCGCGCCTGGGTGGCGCGGTTGAACTTGTTGCCGGCGTAGCTGAAGCCGCCGACCATGGCGCGCAGCGCGCCGTTGTTGGCGTCCAGCGACACCAGCGCGGCCTGGCCGCGCGGGATCTGGGTGATCTCCCATTCGCCCGGCTTGTCGCCTTCCTGGATGCGCACCAGGTCGCCGCGCTTGAGCAGGGTGGCGGGGCTGCGCCCGGTCCAGCGGCTGGCGGCCACCGGCAGCACCAGCTCGGTCTTGTTGGCGAGCACCACGGTGGCGCTGCCGTCGCTGCCGGTGCCGGCGACGATGCTGGGCAGCATCCCGCCTTGCGCGTAGATGCCGCTCAGATGGCTGGCCAGCGCCGCCGCATCGGCAGTGGCGGGGACGTCGAAGTGCTTCTCGACGCCATGCCAGCCATGGCGACGATCGTAGACGACCAGGCCCTGGCGCACCGCATGGTTGGCGGCAGCCTGCAGGGTCGCATCGATACTGGTGTAGACGTGGTAGCCCTTGTCCAGCACGTCGCCGCCGAAGCGCGCGATCATTTCCTGGCGCACCAGCTCGGCCACGTACGGGGCCTCGACCTCGACCGGGCGCTCGTGCGGCGCGGCGTGCATCGGCACCGCCTTGGCCGCCTCGGCCTCGGCCGGGGTGATGAAGCCCAGCGCGGCCATGCGGCTGAGCACATAGTTGTCGCGGCGCTGCTTGGCGCGCTCGGGGTTGCTGATCGGGTTGCCGCTGGAGGGGAACTTGGGGATGCCGGCCAGCGAGGCCATCTCGTCCAGGCTCAGCTCGTTGAGCTTCTTGCCGTAGTAGTACTCGGCGGCGGCGGCGACGCCGTAGGCGCGGTTGCCGAAGAAGCTCTTGTTGAGATACAGCTCGAAGATCTCGTCCTTGGTCAGCTCGGCCTCGATCTTGCGCGCCAGCAGGATCTCCGCCAGCTTGCGGGTATAGCTGTATTCCGAGCTCAGGAAGAACTGGCGGGCCACCTGCTGGGTGATGGTGGAGCCGCCCGGCACGCGCTTGTCGTTGGTGGTGGCCAGTAGCCACACCGCGCGCGCGATGCCCTTGTAGTCGACCCCGCCATGCTCATAGAACCGGGCATCCTCGGTGGCAAGGAAGGCCTGCTTCAGCCGCTCCGGCACGTCCTTCATGGTGATGGGGTAGCGCCGGGTCTCGCCGAACAGCGCCATCAGCTTGCCGTCGCTGGAGTAGACGTACATCGGCTCCTGCAGTTCGACCTTGCGCAGGGTCTGCACGTCCGGGAGCTTGGAGGAGACGACGTAGTACAGCCCGCCTGCCACGGCGGCGCCGACCAGGCCAAGGAGGACGAACAAGACCAGCGCCCAGCGCAGCCAACGACGAAAACGGGGCATCGCGAGAGATTCCGATTGCAGATTTCTTGGGCGCAGAGTATAGAGTACGCCGGGGAACGGCTGGGGCCGGTTCCGGGGATGCGACGGGTTTGCTGCCGCAGGTCATGCCGTGACACGGATCGCGACATGCAACCGGGCGGTTGCCAATTGCAAAAAATTTGTTATTAATGCGCTGGCGCAACATTGGCGTCCAAGTGCCCGCCGGCAGGGGAAAATCCGTGGGGCTTATCCCAAAGAGTCAGCAGCCGCTGATCGGCATCGACATCAGCTCGACCGCGGTCAAGCTGCTGCAGCTTTCGCGTAACGGCAACCGGTTCCGGGTCGAGCATTACGCCGTCGAACCCTTGCCGCCCAATGCCGTGGTCGAGAAGAACATCGTCGAGGTCGAGGCGGTGGGCGAGGCGATCCGCCGCGCCGTGACCCGGTCCGGTACCCGCGCCAAGCATGCCGCGGCCGCCGTGGCCGGTTCGGCGGTGATCACCAAGGTGATCCCGATGCCGGCCGAGCTGGACGAGAGCGAGCTGGAAGCCCAGGTGGAGTTGGAGGCGGTGAACTACATCCCGTACCCGATCGACGAAGTGAACCTGGATTTCGAGGTCCTGGGCGTCATCCCCAACAACCCCGAGATGGTGCAGGTGCTGCTGGCCGCCTCGCGCTCGGAGAACGTGGAGCTGCGCCAGTCGGCCCTGGAGCTGGGCGGGCTGGTGGCCAAGGTGATGGACGTGGAGGCCTTCGCGGTCGAGAACGCCTTCGCGCTGGTGGCCAGCGAGCTGCCGGTGGCCGCCGACGGCATCGTCGCCCTGGTCGACATCGGCGCCACCATGACCACCCTCAATGTCCTGCGTGGCGGGCGCAGCCTGTACAGCCGCGAGCAGGTGTTCGGCGGCAAGCAGCTGACCGACGAAGTGATGCGCCGCTACGGCCTGACCTACGAGGAAGCCGGCATGGCCAAGCGCCAAGGCGGGCTGCCGGAAAGCTACGAGGTCGAGGTGCTGGAGCCGTTCAAGGAAGCCACGGTGCAGCAGATCAGCCGCCTGCTGCAGTTCTTCTATGCCGGCAGCGAATTCAACCGCGTCGACCATATCGTCCTGGCCGGCGGCTGCGCCGCCCTGGCCGGATTGCCGGAGATGGTGGAGGAGCAACTGGGCGTGGCCACGGTGGTCGCCAACCCGTTGGCGCAGATGACCCTGGGGCCGAAGGTGCAGGCGCATGCGCTGGCCCAGGACGCGCCGGCGCTGATGATCGCCACCGGCCTGGCGCTGAGGAGCTTCGACTGATGGCGAAGATCAATCTGCTGCCCTGGCGGGCGGAACGGCGCAAGCAGCGCGAACGCGAGTTCTATTCGATGCTTGGCCTGGCCGCGTTCGCCGGGGTGCTGCTGGCGGGGCTGATCTGGTTCTACTACGACCTGCAGATCAGCGGCCAGAACGAGCGCAACGCGTATCTGCAGGCCGAGATCGAGAAGGTCCAGGCGCAGAACAAGGAAATCGACACCCTCGACGAGAAGAAGCGCCGCCTGCTGGCGCGCAAGCAGGTGATCGAGGAACTGCAGGCCAAGCGTTCGCAGATGGTGCACCTGTTCGACTCGCTGGTGCGGACCATTCCCGACGGCGTGGTGCTGACCTCGGTGAAGCAGGAAGGCGACATGCTGACCCTGGAGGGCCGCTCGCAGTCCAACGCGCGGGTCAGTACCTACATGCGCAACCTCGAGGGCTCGGGCTGGATGACCAATCCGGAGCTGACGGTGATCGAGGCCAAGGCCCAGGAGAAGGAAGCCAAGGGTCCGATCGTCGATACCAAGGCGCTGCCGTACGTGTTCACGCTGCGGGTCAAGCTGCCGGTGCCGGGCGAGAGCACCGATCCGGCCGCCGCCGGGACGGCACCTGCGGGTTCCGCTGCGCCCGGAACACCTGGCGCAGCGCCCGCGGGCGGCGCGCCTGGCACGCCGCCTGCGCAGGCTCCGGGCGCTCCTGCGCCTGCACCTGCCGCGGGCAGCCCTGCCGCACCGGCGCCGGCCACCGCGCCGGCACCCGCCGCCACGCCAGCGAAACAGGGACCGGCGTCATGAGCAAGAAATTCAACATCAAAGAGCTGGATTTCAACAACATCGGCAATTGGCCGCAGCAGGCCAAGATCGTGTTCTGCGTGCTGGTGACCCTGTTCATCCTGACCCTGTCCTGGTTCCTGCTGATCAGCAGCAAGAGCGACGAGTTGCAGGCGCTGGAGCAGAAGGAAACCGAACTGCGCGCCTCCTTCGAGAAGGAGCAGAGCCGTGCGGTGAACCTGCAGCCGCTGAAGCAGCAACTGGTGCAGATGGAGCAGGTGCTGCAGCAGATGCTGCGGCAGCTGCCGAGCAAGACCGAGATGCCCGACCTGATCATCGACATCTCGCAGACCGCGCTGTCCAGCGGCCTGACCAACGAGTTGTTCCAGCCGGGCCCGGAGTCGCCGAAGGAGTTCTACGCGGAGAAGCCGATCGCCCTGCGCATGGTCGGCAGCTACCACCAGTTCGGCGCCTTCGTCAGTGGCGTGGCCTCGCTGCCGCGGGTGGTGATCCTGACCATGCACGACATCAACTTGAAGCCGCGCGACAAGAGCAACGGCATCACCGCGCGCGGCGAGCTGGAGCTGTCCGGTACGGTCAAGACCTATCGCTACCTGGACGACAAGGAAATGGCCGACCAGGAACAGGCCGCGGCGGCCGCGAAGAAGGCAGGCAAGCAAGGCGGTGGCGCATGAGCCGACGGCATCGGGTGGTCAGGATTCTCGTTGCGGGCGCGCTGGCGCTGGTGCTTGGCGCTTGCGGCCGCACCATCACCAGCACGCCGGGCGATGCGCCGAATCTGGAGAACTGGGTGAAGGAAGTGCGCGCGCGACCGGCGCAGCCGCTGGAGCCGTTGCCGGTGATGCAGCAGTTCGAAACCTTCGAGTATGCGGCGCAGGGCCTGCGCGATCCGTTCAGCGATGCCTGGGCCAGTCCCGACGGCAGCAGCGGCCTGCGCCCGGACCCGAACCGCCGCAAGGAACCGCTGGAACAGTTCCCGCTGGACAGCCTCAACATGGTCGGCACGCTGGGCAGCGGCGCGGGCCAGGTGGCGCTGGTGATGGCGCCGGACAAGGTGACCTACCGCGTGCGTCCGGGCGTGTACATGGGGCAGAGCGATGGCCGCGTGACCGGGGTGCACGAGGATCGCATCGATTTGATTGAACTGGTGCCGGATGGCGCCGGCGGCTGGCTGGAACGTCCCGCCTCCGTCGCGCTGGACGATCAATGATTGATTATGGGGATAGCACGATGACTTTTTCCAAAGCCCTGAGCCTGCGCCCCATCCGGCGCCACGCGACGATGCGGCTATGCGCGTTGGGGTTGGCGGCGATGCTCGGGAATGCGGTCGTCGCCAGCGCGGCGCCGCCCGCCGCGCCTGTTGCCGCGTCTCCCGCACCTGCGGCGGCGCCGGCCAAGCTCACGGTTTCGAAGATCGACTTCAAGCGCGGCGACGGCGGTGCGGGGCGGCTGATCCTGTCCTTCAACGGCACCGGCGCCAGCCCGGACCTGCGCACCCAGGGCAACAGCGTGGTGGTCGATGTCGGCAACGCCACGCTGCCGCCGGAGTTGCAGCGCCCGCTCAACGTCACCGACTTCGCCACGCCGGTGCAGCGCATCGATGCCAAGCCCTATGCGGGCGGCGCCGAGCTGGTGCTGAACACCAATGGCGCGTTCGAATCGCTGGCCTACCAGTCCGGCAACGAGTACGTGGTCGAGATCACCCCGCGCGCAGCCGCGCCGGCGGTGGGCGCGGTCACCGCGACCACGGTCAGCCAGGCCGCCGCGCAGGTGGCGGCCCGCGGCTACAGCGGCAAGCCGGTGACCTTCAACTTCCAGGACGTGCCGGTGCGCACGGTGCTGCAGTTGATCGCCGAGGAGTCCAATCTCAATATCGTCGCCTCCGACACTGTGCAGGGCAGCGTCACCCTGCGCCTGGTCAATGTGCCCTGGGACCAGGCGCTGGACATTGTGCTGCGCGCCAAGGGCCTGGACAAGCGCCGCGACGGCAAGGTGATCTGGGTCGCGCCGCAGCAGGAGCTGGCCAAGTTCGAGCAGGACAAGGAAGACGCGCGCATCGCGATCGAGAACCGCGAGGACCTGATCACCGACTACGTGCAGATCAACTATCACAGCGCCACGGCGATCTTCAAGGCGCTGACCGAGGCCAAGGGGATCGGCGGCGGTAGCGGTGGTGGCAGTGGCGGCGCGGGTGGCAGCGGCAACAGCCAGAACGACAATGGCTTCCTGTCGCCGCGCGGGCGCCTCGTCGCCGACGAGCGCACCAACACGCTGATGATCAGCGACATCCCGAAGAAGGTCGCGCAGATGCGCGAGCTGATCAACGTGATCGACCGCCCGGTCGACCAGGTGCTGATCGAGGGCCGCATCGTCATCGCCACCGATACCTTCGCACGCGATCTGGGCGCGCGCTTCGGCATTGCCGGCCGCAGGCAGTACGGCGGCAATACCGGCGTGGTGAGTGGCAACCTGGCCAACAACACGTCGATCATCAACAACAGCGTGCACAACATCCCGAGCGGGCTGAACTTCAACATGCCCGCCGGCACCTTCACCAATGGCACGCCCGGCGCCATCGCGTACACCTTGCTGGGCGCCAATTTCTCGCTGGACATGGAGTTGTCGGCGCTGCAGGAAGAAGGCCGTGGCGAGGTGATCTCCAACCCGCGCATCGTGACCTCCAACCAGCGCGAGGCCGTGATCAAGCAGGGTAAGGAAATCGGCTACGTCACCATCACCGGCGGTACCGGCGGCACCGCCGCCACCCCGAACGTGCAGTTCAAGGACGTGCTGCTGGAGCTGAAGGTGACGCCGACGATCACCGACGACAATCGCATCTTCTTGAACATGAACGTCAAGAAGGATGAAGTGGAGCGCTTCGTCACCCTGCAGAACTACGGCACCGTGCCGGAAATCAATCGCCGCGAGATCAATACCGCGGTGCTGGTCGACGACGGACAGACCGTGGTGATCGGCGGCGTCTACG
Source organism: Xanthomonas sp. LMG 12460 (assembly GCF_009192895.1). Lineage (NCBI taxonomy): Bacteria > Pseudomonadati > Pseudomonadota > Gammaproteobacteria > Lysobacterales > Lysobacteraceae > Xanthomonas > Xanthomonas sp. LMG 12460. The sequence continues at coordinate 24,723 of NZ_NKUH01000022.1, forward strand.
AATTCACGGATCGCAGCAGTATCTCCAAGGTGCCGTTCCTGGGCGACGTCCCGTTCTTGGGCAATCTGTTCAAGCAGCGCGGCCGCAGCAAGAGCAAGGCAGAGCTGCTGATCTTCGTGACCCCGAAGGTGATGCGCGTGGCCAAGCGCGCGGGCTGATCGGCGCGGGCAAGGCGGGAAATCTTCGACGGGAGAGGCGCAAGCCTCTCCCGTCGGCGTTTGCGCCCATCGATGAGGAAATCCTGAATTCGCAGCACGCGGCGTCCGCCGTGCGCGGAACCATTTTCACCGGCGATCGGTCAGACTGCACAAATGAACACTCCATCCCCGACCCTCGATTCCCCGCCGGCCGCGCCCGAGCAGCAGCGCCTGCACGCCGCGTTCGTCGCCCTGCGCGACGGCCTGTCCCAGACCATCGTCGGCCAGTCGGCGCTGGTGGAGCGCCTGCTGATCGCGCTGCTCGCCGATGGCCATCTGCTGGTCGAAGGCGCGCCCGGCCTGGCCAAGACCACCGCGATCCGCGCCCTGGCCTCGCGCCTGGAAGCGGATTTCGCCCGCGTCCAGTTCACCCCCGACCTGCTCCCGGCCGACCTTACCGGCACCGAGGTGTGGCGCCCGCAGGAGAGCCGCTTCGAGTTCCTGCCCGGGCCGATCTTCCACCCGATCCTGCTCGCCGACGAAATCAATCGTGCGCCGGCCAAGGTGCAATCGGCCCTGCTCGAGGCGATGGGCGAGCGCCAGGTCACCGTCGGCCGGCACACCTATGCGCTGCCGAAGCTGTTCCTGGTGATGGCGACACAGAACCCGATCGAGCAGGAGGGCACCTTCCCGCTGCCGGAGGCGCAGCTGGACCGCTTCCTCATGCATGTGCGGATCGGCTACCCGGAAGCGGCCGCGGAGGCGGAGATCCTGCGGCTGGCGCGCGAGCGCGCCCGCGAGACGCTGGAGGCCGGCGAGGCGCCGCCGCCGCGCATGCCGCTGGAAGACGTATTCGCGGCACGCCGTGCGGTGCTGGCGCTGCACATGGCACCGCCGCTGGAGCGCTATCTGATCGAACTGGTGCTGGCCTCGCGCGATGCCAGCGGCTACGACGCCGCGTTGGCGCGGCGCATCGCCTGGGGCGCGAGTCCGCGCGGTTCGATCGCATTGGAGCGGTGCGCCCGCGCCCGCGCCTGGCTGGCCGGACGCGACTTCGTCACGCCCGACGACGTGCGCGCGGTCGCCGCCGATGTGCTGCGCCACCGCGTGCTGCCCAGCTACGAAGCCACGGCCGAAGGCTGGGACGGCGATCGTCTGGTCGCCGCCCTGCTGGACAAGGTGCCGCCGCCGTGACCGGACGCCGCCAGGTACGGCTGTTGCCCGCCGCCCGCCTCCGCGCGGAGTAATGACGATGGCACCGCAGCCGACTGCGCCGGGCATGCCGCACGCTGCCGCGCCGGCCGAGGCGGGGATCCGTCCCAGCCTGGCCGAGCTGGTGGCCCTGCGCGCCGCGGTCGCACGCATGCCGCCGCCGCGCCGAGGCCGCCATGGCCTCAGTGGCGCCGCCCCGTCGCCGATGCGCGGGCGCGGCATGGAGTACGCCGAGTCGCGCGAGTACGTGGCCGGCGACGACGTGCGGCACATCGACTGGCGGCTCACTGCGCGCAGCGGTCGCACCCACACCAAGTTGTTCCAGGCCGAGCGCGAACGGCTCAGTCTGATCGTCGCCGACACCGCGCCGTCGCTGTACTTCGGCACGCGCGTGCGCTTCAAGTCGGTGCAGGCGGCGCGTGCCGGGGCGGTGGCGGCGTGGGCGGCGCAGCGCCAGGGCGATCGCCTGGCCGCCTTGCGCGGTAGCCGCAGCGAAGCGCCGGTGCCGCCCGCCGCCGGGCCGCGCGGCGTGCTGCGCGTGCTCTATGCGCTGGCGCGCTGGTATGCGCAGCCGCCGCAGGACGATGCCGGCCTGAGCATGGCGCTGGATCACGCGGCCAAGCTGCTGCGCCCGGGATCGCGCCTGACCGTGCTGGCCGATCCGGCCAGTGCGCAGGCCGTGCCCGCCGCGCGCTGGGCCGGGCTGGCGCTGCACAACGAAGTGGAGTTGCTGCTGCTCGCCGATCCGCTGGAAGTGCATCCGCCACGCGCCGCCCTGCCGTTCTGGGCAAGCGGCCGCCGCGTGGAGGTGGATCTGCTGGCGAGCACCGCGCAACAGCGCTGGCGCGCGCAATTCGTGCAGCCGTTGGAAACCCTGGCGGCGGAACTGCCGGGCCGCGGCGTGCAGGTGCGGGTGTTGCTGAGCGACGCATCCAGCGAGTCGTGGTTGCTGCCGGTGCAACGGGGGGCGTCGGCATGAGCCCGCAGCAATTGCCCCTGCGCGATGTGCATCTGCCGCCGGCACCGGCCTGGTGGCCGCCCGCACCGGGCTGGTGGATGCTGGCGGCGGTGCTGCTGCTGACGCTCGGCGTGGCGCTGTTGGTATGGATGCGCCGGCGCCGGCGCGAGCAGCGCTGGCAGCGTCAGTTCGATGCGGCGACGCGTACGGGCGAACCGCCGGCGCAGGTGGCCGCGGTCTCGGAGCTGCTGCGGCGCGCGGCGCAACGCAGCGATCCGGCCGCCGCGGCGCTGCAGGGTGAAGACTGGTTGCGGTTCCTTGATGGCGGCGACAAACACCAGGCGTTCTCCGCCGGCCCCGGCCGCGTGTTGCTCGACGGTGGCTACCGCCCCAGCCTCGACCCGGCGCAGGTGCAGACATTGCTGCCGCTGGCGCGGCGCCGCTTCCTGGCGTTGATGGCGGCGCGGCGTGGAGGACGGCGATGAGCCTGGTGTCTTCGTCGTGGCAGAGCCTCAGCGACCTGCTGGCCGGCTTCGCCTGGCCGTGGATGTGGCTGGCGATGCCGCTGCCCCTGCTGGCCAATCTGTTGCTGCCGGCACGGCGCGGCAATGCGCCGGCCTTGCGCGTGCCCTATGGCGAGCGCCTGCAGGCCGTGGCCGCCGCGCCGGCACGCGGCGGGCTGTGGCGCGCCAGCGTGTGGCTGGCGTGGCTGGCCTGGTTCTGCCTGTGCGCAGCGGCGGCGCGGCCGCTGCAACTGGGCGAACCCATCGCGCCACCGCAGCAGGCGCGGCAGCTGATGCTGGCGGTGGATCTGTCCGGCAGCATGAGCGAGCCCGACATGACCCTGGGCGGGCGCGTGGTCGATCGTCTGACCGCGGCCAAGGCGGTGCTGGCCGACTTTCTCGATCGCCGCGATGGCGACCGCATCGGCCTGCTGGTGTTCGGCCAGCAGGCGTATGCGCTGACTCCGTTGACTGCGGATCTGGCCACGGTGCGCGACCAGTTGCGCGACAGCGTGGTCGGCCTGGCCGGGCGCGAGACCGCGCTGGGCGACGCGATCGCGCTGGCGGTCAAGCGCCTGCGCGAGCAGAAGCAGGGCGAGCGGGTGCTGATCGTGCTCACCGATGGCGTCAACACCGCCGGCGTGCTCGACCCGCTGAAGGCCGCCGAACTGGCCAAGGCCGAACACGTGCGTGTGTACACCATCGCCTTCGGTGGCGATGGCGGCATGTCCCTGTTCGGCCTGCCGATCCCCGGCAGCGGCGGCGACGACCAGGTCGACGAGGACACGCTGCGCAAGATCGCGCAGGACACCGGTGGGCGCTTCTTCCGCGCCCGTGATACCGCCGAGCTGGCGTCGATCTACGCCGAACTGGACCGGCTCGAGCCGGTGCGTTCGGCCGGTCCTGCGGTGCGGCCGCGGATCGAGCGCTACGCCTGGCCGCTGGCGGCGGCGCTGGCGCTGGCGTTGCTGTCCTTCATCTGGCCCTGGAGGCGGCAATGACCCGCGCGATGGAGTTCCTCCAGGCATTGCACCTGTTGCGCCCCGAATGGCTGTGGGCACTGCTGTTGCTGCCGTTGCTCGGCTGGAGCTGGTGGCGCCGGCGGCGGCGCCGCGACATCTGGCGGCGCACGGTGGACCCGCACCTGTTGCCGCATCTGCTCGCGCGTGGCGATGCCAAGGGCAGCGCTGGCCTGTTGCTGGGCGCGCTGGGCTATGCGCTGGCGGTGCTGGCGCTGGCCGGACCGAGCTGGAGTCAGGAACAGCAGCCGCTGTGGCAGGCGCGCACGCCGTTGGTGATCGCGCTGGACCTGTCCGCACAGATCGACGCGCGCGATCTGCCGCCGTCGCGGCTGCTGCAGGCGCGGGCCAAGCTGGCGCGGCTGCTGCACGAGCGCGCCGGCGGCGAAGTGGCCTTGCTCGCGTATGCCGGCGAGCCTTACACGGTGGCGCCGCTGACCGACGATGCGGCGAACGTGGGCCTGTTCCTCGACGCGCTGTCACCGCAGGTGATGCCGGTGGCGGGGCAGCGCACCGACCTGGCGATCGATTGGGCGGCGCAGTTGCTGCGCCAGGCCGGCTTCTCCCGCGGCGACATCCTGGTGCTCAGCGACCAGGCCGACGCGCAGGCGCAGCAGGCCGCGGCGCGCGCGGCCAGGCAGGGCTATCACGTGTCCGCGCTGGGGCTGGGCACGGCGCAGGGCGCCGCCTACCGCGATGACCAGGGCCGGCTGTCGCACACGCAATTGGATGCGGGTGCGCTGCGCGCGCTGGCGGAAGCGGGCGCGGGCCGCTATGCGGCGTTGACGCCAGACGATACGGATCTGCGCGCGCTGGGCGTGCTGCGGCCGCAGGAAGCGGACGCCACGGCGGCCGACGAAAGCCATGGCCGCGTGTGGCTCGATCAAGGCTATTGGTTGCTGCCGCCGCTGATGCTGCTGGCCTTGCTCGCGTTCCGCCGTCGCGGTGGCGCCGCGGTGCTGCTGCTGGTGTTGGCGCCGCTGGCGATGCCGCTACCGGTGCATGCGCAGGCTCAGGCGCCAGCGCCAGCACAGACGCCGACACTCGGTCCTGTCGCAGGCGGGTGGTGGGAACGTGCCGACCAGGTCCGCCAGCAACGGCTCGATGCAGGCGTGCAGGCCTACCGCAAGGGCGATTTCGCCGCCGCGCAACAGCAGTTCGAAGGCATCGACAGCGACGCCGGCTGGTACAACCTCGGCAATGCGCTGGCACGGCAGGGCCGTTACGACGAGGCGATCGACGCCTACGACAAGGCGCTGAAACTGCATCCGCAGATGGACGATGCGATCGCCAACCGCGCCGCGGTGGAGGCCGCGCGCAAGCGCCAGTCGTCGCAGGACTCCAAGTCCGGCCAGCAGGGCAAGGACGGCAAGCAGCAGAAGAGCGGGCAGTCGCAGAACGGCCAGCAACAGAACGGTCAACAGCAAAACGGTCAACAGCAGGCGGGTCAACAGCAGGCGGGTCAGCAGCAGGCGGGTCAGCAGCAGAACGGCGCCCAGCAGAACCCGCAGCAGAAGAACCAGCAGCAAAACGGCCAGCAGCGCGACGGCCAGCAGGGACGCGATGGCGCCAAGGACGCGCGGCAGGCGCCGCCGAAGCCGGGCGATGCACAGGCGCAACAGCAGGCCGATGCGGCGCAGCGCCAGCAGATGCAGCAGGCGATGGCACAGCAGGGTGGCGCCGACAAACAGGCCGCCGAGCGCGCCGCTGCCGCCGCGAACGAGACGCCGCAGCAACGCGAGCAGCGTCAGGCGGTCGAGGCGTGGCTGCGGCGGGTGCCGGACGATCCGGGCAATCTGCTGCGCGCCAAATTCAGGCTGGAACACGAACGCAGGCAGCGGGAACAAGAACCATGATCCACTTCAAGCGACTCGGCCAGGGGGCACGCGTCTGCGCGGTGCTGATGGTGTTGGCCGCGCTGCTGCTGGCGCTGCCGGCGGCTGCCGCCACGCGCGCGTGGCTGGATCGCGACAACGTCGGCGCTGGCGAGGGCGTGACCCTTAACATCGAGACCGACCAGGCGGCGGCCACGCCGGACTACGCGCCGCTGCGCGCGGATTTCGCGCTCAGCAACGAGGTCAAGAGCCGGCAGATGCAGATCGTCAACGGCGCGGTCTCGTCGAAGTCCTTGTTCGGGGTGATGCTGACGCCGCGCAGTACCGGCACGCTGGAGATTCCGTCGCTGCAGGTCGGCAACGAACGCACCGCGCCCTTGCGGCTGGAGGTGGCCGCGGCCAGCGCCGCGGTGCCGGCCACCGCCAATGCCGACGTGCCCGCGCAGGTGGGCAACGCCGACGTCTTCGTGCAGACCGTCGTCGACGACGCGCGGCCCTACGTGCAGCAGAGCGTGGGCGTGGTGGTGCGGCTTTATCTCGGTGTGCCGCTGAGCTCGGGCGAACTGGACCTGGACGCGCCGGCCGGCGCGTCGCTGCAGCGCGTCGGCGACGACATCCAGAACCGCCGTCAGATCGACGGGCGCATGTACACGGTGGTCGAGCGGCACTACCTGCTGGTGCCAGAGCGCAGCGGCTCGCTGCTGTTGCCGGGCGCGCGTTTCAGCGGCCGCGGCCCCACCGGCTTCTTCGACGACTACTTCGGCCGCGGCGGCGAACTCAATGCGCGCGGTACCGCGCAGACCCTGCAGGTGCGCGCGCAGCCGGCCAATGCGCCGCAGCCGTGGCTGCCGCTGCACGAACTGCGCCTGCGCTACACCGCCACGCCGCAGCGTGCCAAGGCCGGCGAGGCTGCCGACATCGTGGTCGAGGCCACGGCACGCGGCGCGACCCAGGCGCAGTTCCCCGAACTGCCCACGCCCAGTGTCGATGGCGCGCAGGTGTTCGCCGAGCCGCCGCAGGTGCAGGAACGCTTCGTCGACGGCGGGCCGCAGGTGACCGTCACCCGTCGCTACTCGATCGTGCCGCAGGCGGCGGGCCCATTGCTGGTGCGCGGCCTGCGCATGCCGTGGTGGGACGTGGGCGCTGGCGCTGCGCGCGAGGCCAGCCTGCCGGATCTGACCCTGCAGGTGCAGCCCGGACAAGGCGTGCCTGCGCCGGCCCCCGCCCCGGTCACCCCCGCGGCGCCGACGCTGAGCGCGGTTCCCGCCGACAATGCGGTGGCGCCGACGCATACCCTGCGGGGATGGCTCGCCTCGTCGCCGCTGTGGATGGCGCTGGCCGCGGGCTTTGCGGTGCTGTGGCTGGCGACCCTGGTCTGGGCCTGGCGCCGCTTGCGCCGTGCACGCGGCGTTGCAGTGCTGCCGGGCTCGGCAGCCAACGCTGCGCCGGGTGCGACATCGGCGCCCGCGACGGCGCGCGCCGCATTGCCGGAATTGCGCAAGGCCCTGGACAGCGGTGGTCTGGACGAGGTCGCGGCGATCCTGTGCGCGCAGGCCGGCGTCGCCGACCTGGATACGGTGGTGCAGCGTCTGGACGATCCGGCGCAGCGCGATGCGGTGCTGCGCATGCAGCATGCACGCTGGGGCGGTGGCGGCGATGTGACCGGGGCGCGCGCCGTGTTGCGCGCGGCGTTCGCGTCGGGACCGCGCTGGCGCGTCGCCACGCGTGGCGCGGCGGAAGACGATCTGCCGCCGTTGTACCCGACGCGCAAGGCTTGAGCGGGGGGCGTGCAGCCAGGCTCGATCTTGGATCGCGGGATCGTGACTCGCCAGTCTTGAGTAGCGCCATCCGACGTTGCAGGTGAGACGCGGCAAGCCGATGCGCGCATCGCGCAACCTGTGCCATCGGGTGATGGTCGATGTCTGCTCATGGTTTGTTAAGCTGAGCGCTCCTTTTCGCAAGGCGTACTCATGACCGACACCCCCGTGAAGGCCGAAACCGGCATGCCGTTGCACTGGAAAATGGCGATCGGCTTCGTCCTGGGGCTGGTGCTGGGGCTGGTGGTGCACATGAGCGTGGGCGGCGATGCGGCCTGGGTGCAGGCGCTGACCAAGTACCTGACCACGCCGTTCTCCAAGCTGTTCCTCAACCTGATCTTCATGCTGATCGTGCCGCTGCTGTTCTCGGCGCTGGTGATGGGCATTTCGGAGATGGGTGACATCCGCGCGCTCGGGCGCATCGGCTGGAAGACGCTGGGCTACACCGTGGTGCTGTCGGGTGTGGCGGTGCTGCTGGGTCTGGTGCTGGTGAACGTGCTCAAGCCGGGCATCGGCGTGGATCGCGAGCTGGCGCAGCAACTGCTGCAGCAGAACGTGGAGCGCACCGCGCAGATCGTCGACCAGAGCAAGCACCAGCCGCACGGCATGGACATGCTGCTGTCGATCGTGCCCGACAACGTGGTCGCTGCCGCGTCCAGCAATGGCGCGATCCTGTCGCTGATGTTCTTCGCGGTGATGTTCGGCGTGGGCATGGTGCTCAGCGAAGACGCCAAGGTGGCGACGCTGCGCCGCGGCATCGAGGGTGTATTCGAGATCTCGATGACCCTGATCGGGTTGGTGATCCGCCTGGCGCCGTATGCGGTGGCCTGCTTCATGTTCAACCTGGCGGCGCTGTTCGGCTTCGAGCTGTTGGTGCGGCTGGGCGCCTATGTGGGCGTGGTGGTGCTGGCGCTGGGCCTGCACATGGTGGTGAGCTACGGCGTGGCGGTGCGCCTGGCCGGGCGCTCGCCGTTGTGGTTCTTCCGCGCCACCCGCGAGGCGACGGTGATGGCGTTTTCCACTGCGTCCAGCAACGCCACCCTGCCGACCGCGCTGCGCGTGGCAGACCAGATGGGGCTGCCGCACAAGGTCTCGCGTTTCGTGCTGACCGTCGGCGCCACCGCCAACCAGAACGGCACCGCGCTGTTCGAGGGCGTGACGGTGATCTTCCTGGCGCAGTTCTTCGGCGTGGAGCTGAGCATCGCGCAGCAGTGCATGGTGATGCTGGTCTGTATTCTCGGCGGCATCGGCACCGCCGGCGTCCCGTCCGGCTCGCTGCCGGTGGTGGCGCTGATCTGCGCGATGGTCGGGGTGGACCCGGTCGGCATCGGCATGATCCTGGGCGTCAACCATTTCCTGGACATGTGCCGCACCGCACTGAACGTGACCGGCGACCTGGCCCTGACCACGATGGTAGCCAAGGGGGAGGATGGCGGGGATTCGGGAGTCGGGATTCGGGATTGATGAAGGCGGCAGCGTCGCGGCCTGACGGGCCAGGCGTTGGACCGGCTTCAGCCGCGATGGGTGTTTGCTGGCAATGGCCCGTCGCGGCTGAAGCCGCTCCTAAGTCATCTCGGGTGTCCAGCCGGTGACGCTACCAAGCCCCAATCCCCAATCCCCGCCTGTGGGACAATAGTGGGCCCGACGCCACGCGCCCGCTTCCGACAGATCCCTCATGACGACGCCTACCCGCCGCGAACTCGCCAACGCGATCCGTTTCCTTGCCGCCGATGCGGTCGAGGCCGCCAATTCCGGCCATCCCGGCATGCCGATGGGCATGGCGGACATCGCCGAAGTGCTGTGGAACGACTTCCTCAGCCACAACCCGAACAATCCGCACTGGTTCAACCGCGACCGCTTCGTGCTGTCCAATGGCCACGGTTCGATGCTGCAGTACGCGTTGCTGCACCTGTCCGGCTACGACCTGCCGATCGAGGAGCTCAAGCGCTTCCGCCAACTGCACAGCAAGACCGCCGGCCACCCGGAGCGCAGCGAGACCCCCGGGGTGGAGACCACCACCGGTCCGCTCGGCCAGGGCTTCGCCAACGCGGTCGGTTTCGCGCTGGCCGAAAAGCTGCTGGCGCAGCGCTACAACCGCCCCGAGCACCAGATCGTCGACCACCGTACCTGGGTGTTCATGGGCGACGGCTGCATGATGGAAGGCGTGTCCCACGAAGCCGCCTCGCTGGCCGGCACCTGGGGCCTGGGCAAGCTGGTGGCGTTCTGGGACAACAACCATATCTCCATCGACGGCAACACCGCCGGCTGGTTCAGCGACAACACCCCCGCCCGGTTCGAGGCCTACGGCTGGCATGTGATCCGCGATGTCGACGGCCAGGATGCCGATGCGGTCAAGGCCGCGATCGAGGCGGCGATCGCCGAGAGCGAGAAGCCGACCCTGATCTGCTGCCGCACCACCATCGGCTTCGGTGCGCCGACCAAGGCCGGCAAGGAATCCTCGCACGGCGCCGCGCTGGGCAAGGAAGAGTTGGAGGGCGCGCGCAAGGCGCTGAACTGGCCGTATGCGCCGTTCGAGATCCCGCAGGCGATCTACGACGGCTGGCGCGCCGGCGGTGCCGGTACGTTGCGCCAGGCCGAGTGGGAGCAGGCCTTCGACAAGTACGCCAAGCAGTACCCGGCCGAAGCCGCGGAACTGACCCGCCGCTCGCATGGCGAGCTGCCGGAAGACTTCCTCTCCCAGGCCGACGCCTACATCGCCAAGCAGGCCGCCGAAGGCCAGACCATCGCCTCGCGCAAGGCCTCGCAGATGGCGATCGAGGCGTTCGCGCCGCTGCTGCCGGAGCTGGTCGGCGGGTCGGCCGACCTGGCGCATTCCAACCTGACCCTGTGGAAGGCCAGCAAGTCGGTCGCCACGGATGATCCGAACGCCAACTACGTGTACTACGGCGTGCGCGAGTTCGGCATGACCGCCATCGCCAACGGCCTGGCGCTGCACGGCGGCTTCATTCCGTTCGACGCCACCTTCCTGGTGTTCAGCGACTACGCGCGCAACGGCGTGCGCATGAGCGCGCTGATCCCGGCGCATGCGATCCACGTCTACACCCACGACTCGATCGGCCTGGGTGAGGACGGCCCGACCCACCAGCCGGTGGAGCATCTGGCGTCGCTGCGCTACATTCCCAACAACGACGTGTGGCGCCCCTGCGACACGGTGGAGTCGGCGGTGAGCTGGAAGGCCGCGATCACCCGCAAGGACGGCCCGAGCTGCCTGGTGTTCAGCCGCCAGAATCTGCCGTTCCAGGCTCGCACTGAGGCGCAGATCAAGCTGATCGAGCGCGGCGGTTACGTGCTGGCCGATGCCGAGGGCGGCACGCCCGACGTGATCCTGATCGGCACCGGTTCGGAGGTGGGCCTGGCGGTGGAAGCCAAGCAGGCGCTGGATGCCGCGGGCCTGAAGACCCGCGTGGTGTCGATGCCGTGCACCGACGTGTTCGATCGCCAGGACGCCGCCTACCGCGAGTCGGTGCTGCCGTCGGCGGTGCGCAAGCGCGTGGCGGTGGAAGCCGGGGTCACCGCGTTCTGGCGCGCCTACGTGGGCCTGGACGGCGCCGTGGTCGGCATCGACAGCTTCGGCGCCTCGGCGCCGGCGAACGTGCTGTACAAACACTTCCAGATCACCGCCGAACACGTGGTGGCGGCGGCGAAGGCGCTGTAAGCCGAGAGCCGCGATGGTGACGAAAAAGGCCGGCGCATGCCGGCCTTTTTCTTGCCTGTGCGGGTGTGTCGGATGAGGAAAGGGACGCTTCTACGACCACGCAATCGGCGCGATGCGTGTCGGCGATGCGGTCAACCGCGCTTGCGCGGCTTGCTGCGCGGCGTCGCAGGCTTGCCGGCGGCGCTGCCGGATTTCTGCGGCGTCGCCAGTGCGCCCGCCTCCTGCAGTTGCTGCAACCAGGACAGCGCGTCGACGTAGGACAGGAAGTGCTGCAGGTAGCCGGGCGAGAGCGTGCGCATCAGCGCCAATGCGCGATGCACCAGCACGCCGGAGTTGAGCGGGCCGGCGTCGGCGGGGGCCGGTTGCAGCGACTGCCGCAATTGGCTGCGGCTGCGCAGTTCTGTCCACAGCCGGCGCGCGTCTTCGACCGCGGGCAGTTGCGGTGCGGTAAGTCGCGCCGCTGCGGTCGCTGCGGTGGGCAAGGGCGATGGTGCGGGGAGTTCTGTGTCGATGGCATCGGTCGCCGTGGGGGCTTCGTCGTTGGCCTCCAGGTTGGCGCCGTGGTCGTTGCCGGCGCGGATCGCAACCGCCGCGGCGCGGAACTGCGCCAGCAAGGCGCCGAGCGGGCCGGGTTGCATCGCTCGCACTGCGGCCTCGGCATCGCCAGCGCTTTGCGGCGCCGCGTCCAGTGCCGCGGCGTACGCGTCGAGCAACGCGGACAGTTTCTGCTCCAGCAGTTCCCGCGCCTTGCCCTGCTGCGCCTCGGTGCGGCGCGCCAGCGCTTCGAGGAAGCGGAAGCGCAGCGGGTCCAGCCGCTCGGCATGCTCAGCACGCCAGGCGGCGAGGCGATCGGCGGCGGCGATCCGATCAGGGCGCATGCGGTGTCGCTGTGCTCTTGCGCATGCGCGGCAGCGGCGCCATCTCCACGCGGCGGTTGCTGGCGCGTCCGGCCTCGTCCACGTTCGGCGCCACCGGCTGCTGCGCGCCGAAGGCGGCGGCGAAGACTGCATCGGCCGGTACGCCGGCCTCGATCAGCGCGCGGGTCACGGTCAACGCGCGCTCGGCCGACAGTTCCCAGTTGTCGGCGAACTGGCGATTGCTCTCGCGCACCTGGCGATCGTCGGTGAAGCCGCTGACCATCAGGATCTCGTCGCGCGCCTTGAGGTAGCCGGCCAGCGGCGCGGCCAGGCTCTTCAGCAGGTCGCGGCCCTCCGGCTGCAACTGGTCGGAGTTCAGTGCGAACAGCACGTTGCCGCGGATGCCGATGCGGCCGTCGACCAGGGTCACCCGGCCGGCCGCCAGCGGCGCGGCCAGCGCCTGTTCCAGGGTCTTGCGCTGCTGCGCTTCACGCTGGCGCTGGCGCATTTCCGCATCCAGCTTGTTCGACAGCTGCAACTGCACGCCGATCACCCCGATCAGGATCAGCACGAAGGCGCCGAGCAGCACCGACATCAGGTCGCCGAACACCGCCCAGACCGGTGCGCCGTTGTCGGCCTCGAGTTCCAGCTCGTCGCTCATGCCGCGTCGGCCTGGTCGGGCGCCTGGCGCGCGGCGAGCTGACGCAATTCCTCGGTGATCTGCTGCTGCGAGAGCATGCTCAGGTCGATCACCTCACGCGCCTGCGCCACGTAGTAGGCCAGTTGCTCGTCGCTGCGCGCCAGCGACTTGTCCAGCGCCTGCTCGATGCCCTGCAGGCGTTCCAGCAGGGCCATGTTGGATTCGCCGAAGGCCTGCACCGCGCCGGAGAACGCGTCGCCCAGGCTGACCACCTCGGTGACGCCGGCGACGACCTGCGCGGCAGCGTCGTCGAGCTTGCCGGTCTGGGCGTCGATCTGCTCGGTGAAGCGGCTGCCGACGCGCTCCAGCAGGTCGGCCGACGTCGCGACCAGGGCGTCCACCGCGCTGCGCTGTTCGGTGGACGCGTGGTTGACCGCTTCCAGCAAGGTCTGCAGCGTGGCCAGCAGGCGGTTGCGCTCGTCGAGCATGGCGGTGTCGCGGACCATGCTGTCGGAGAGTTTCTGGCGCAGTTCCGCGACCACGTCGGCCGCGGCCTTCGGCGCTTCCGAGGCGACCTGCACCAGCCGCTCGATCTCGGCGATGGTGTCGCGCGCCTGTGCCTGGCCCTGCTCGGACATCGCCGCCGCGGTTTCCTGCAGGGTGCTGCAGATCTCCTGCTGGCGCTGTGCGATGCGCTCGCCATGGTGCTCCCACTGTCCGCCGAGGGTCGCGGCCATGCTGGCGAAGCTGTCGGTCCAGGCACGCAGGCGCGCCTGGTCGCGCGCTTCCAGTGCCTCCTGCAGGTCGGCATGGGCCTGCTGCAGCGTCTCGGCGAGGGCGGCGGCGCGCTGTTCCAGGCTGGCCGCGGCGGTGTCCAACGCCTGCGCGTTGCGCGTGGCCAGGGCCTCGTTGACCTCGCGTTGCTGCGCCAGCGCCGCGCTCCACGCCTGTTGCACGGCCTCGACGGTGGCGTCCAGGCGGGTCGCCACGGTCTCCAGCGCCTGCGTCGTGTGCGTGGCGAGGGTGTCGTTGATCGCGCGCTGCTGTGCCAGCGCAGCGTCCCAGCCCTGCTGTGCGGCTTCGGCGGTGGCGTCCAGCCGCGTCGCCACGGTGTCCAGTGCCTGCGCGTTGCGTGCGACCAGGGCCGCGTTGGCCTCGCGCTGCTGTTCCAGTGCCGTGCTCCAGGCTTGCTGGGCAGCTTCGGCGGTGGCATCCAGGCGGCTGGCCACTGCGTCCAGTGCCTGTGCCTGGCGCGCGGCGAGGCCGTCGTTCGCTTCGCGTTGCTGCGCCATCGCCTCGGTCCAAGCCTGCCTGGCGTCGTCGCTGGCGGCTTGCAGGCGTGCCGCTGTCGCTTCGACCAGCGTGGTGGCACGTTGCTCCAGACCGTCGCCGGCGCGTTGCAGCGCGCCGCCCAGTTCCTGCAGCAGCGCGCCATTGACGCGTTGCTGCTCGGCCAGCGCGCTGTCCCAGCGCTGCGTGGCCTGTTCGGCGGCCTGGGCGAAGCCATTGGCCAGGCCGTCCAGCTGCTGCTGCACCGCCTGGCCGACGCTGTCCTGCAGCGCGGCGGTCTCGCGTGCCACGCCGTCGAGCGTGCGTTGCACCACCGGTTCCAGCGCGTCGCCGAACGCCCGCGCGTGCGCGGCCACGCCGGCCTGCAGGGCGTGTTCGACCGCGCCGGCCAGGCGCGTGTAGGCGGCCTCGGTGCGGCTGTGGAAGGCGTCCTGGCTGCTGGCCAGGCGTTCGCCGCTGACCGCGCTGTGCTGTTCCAGCGCCGCCATCATCGTCTGCATGCGCTCGATCAGGCCGGGCATCAGCGTGGCCTGGGTCTGCAGCAGCTTGAAGGCCTCGTTGCGCTGGTAGGCCAGCGAATGCGTGCGCAGCGCGGTCGCGGCGTGCAGGTCCAGGTGCTGCACCGCCTGCAGGCGCTCGCGCCGGCACAGCGCGGCGAGCAGGCCGAGCATCGCCGAGGCGGCGACGCCGGCGATGGAGGTGCCGAAGGCGAAGCCCAGGCCCTTCAGCGGCGCCGCCAGCGAGGCGCGGATGGCATTCAGATCGGTGGCGCTGTCCAGTGCCAGGCCGGTGCCGCGCAGGGTGGCCATCATGCCCAGGAAGGTGCCGAGCATGCCCAGCAGCACCAGCAGGCCGACCAGGTACGGGGTCAGCGCCGGCACCGGCAGGGCCGCGCGCTCGCCTTCGATGCGCAGGCGCACCGCGTTGCGCAGGCTCAGGTGCAGCCGTTGTAGCCAGCCGCCCAGGTCGTCGCGCGCGGACTCGGCCTCGCTCAACGCGGTCTGCAACGTCGCCGTGGCCTGACGGTAGCGGTACAACTCGGCGATGCCGGCCAGATAGCAGAGGCCGATCAGCGCGGCGAAGCTGGCGCCCAGCGGGTTGGAGCCGAGATAGCCGACGCCGATCCAGCAGACCACGGCGAGGCCGGCAAGGAACAGGACGGAATGGAGCAGGGTCTTGGGCATGAGGGTCGAATCAACGGCTGCGAAGCGCGGCGAGCAGCGCTTCGATGGGATGGAAACGGACGTCCAGCTCGGCGCGCAACACGCTGTGCAGGTCCTGGCGGAACAGGTCCAGCCAGGCCGTGTCGGCAGGCGCCGGCGGAACGTCGGTGAGGGATGGATCGGGGGCGGGCGCGGCGGCCGCGCGCAGGCGCTGGAAATGCGCTTCCAGCAGGTTGGGCACCGTCGCCAGCAGGGTCTGCTCGCGCGGGCTCAGGGTCAGTTCCATCACCGCATCGACCTCGGCCAGCCGCGCCATCTCCGGCGAGAGCGGGACCAGGGCATCGCGCAGCAGGCCGCGCAGGCGCCCGGTCGCGGTCAGCATCGCGCGCTGCAGCGCCTGGTAGCGCTGGCGGAACGGCGCGTAGTCGATCGGTGCGTCGGGGTCGTGCTGGCGCTTGCCCACGGGCTTGCCGGTTTCCTTGGCGATGTCCAGGGCGATGCTCTCTTCCAGTGCAGCGCGCACGCGGCCGCATTCGGCCTCCAGGGCCGACGGTTCCGGCGCCCCGGGGGCATCTTCGGCAGGCTCGGGCAGTTTGCCGTCCAGCGCCCGTGACACTGCCACCGCGCGGTTCCAGTCGATCCATTGGCCGAGCCGGTCGGCCAGCGCGGGGCTGGACGCGGGCATCGGCGCATCGCTCAGGCGCGCCAGCAGGCGAATGAAGGCCGGGCCCGGGACGGGCGCCCGTGGAGGGGCTTTCGCCATGTGAGTGGTCAAAAACCCGCAATTTTACACGCGAATGACATCGGCTGCCCGGAGGCGGCCGATGCCGCACCGCAAGGGGACGCCAGCGACCTCAGCGCGCCTGGCGTTCGGTGCGAATGCGTTGCCTCATTTGCACTGCGGCTTGTTCATCTTGATGTCTTTCAGATCGGCAGCGGTATACAGCGCCGCGGGGCGGCTCGGGTCGTTCTGCATGTTCTGGTAGAGATTGGCCAGTGCCTGCAGATGGCCGTTTTCGCCGCTGCCGAAGCTCTGCTGCGCCGATGCCCCGGCGCCATACAGCCCATTGCACAACAGGGCTTTCCTGAAGATCTTCAGCACTTCCACGCGCGCATAGTAGGTCTGCAGGCGCTGTGCGGCGTCTTGCGGCTGGTGATTGATCTTCGCGTAGTTGCTGTTGCAACGCGGGCCGAGGTCCGTCGGATAGGCAGCGGCGATGCCTGCGCAACTGGCAACGGTGGCGGGCGGAGCGGCCACGCTGCAAAGGGCAGGAGGGTCGACAGCACGAGCAGAAGAACGCGGGGCGATGGGCGCATGTTCATCGAAGGATCCTTGGGCGCAATGGGATGGGTGATCGGCTTGCGCCCCATGCAGGCATGATCGGCGCGCAGTCACTGTCGCTGCGCGCCGGCGTGTGCGGGATCGGGAAATGTCCGTAGATGCCCAGGCCTTCAGCCCGAGGAAGCGCGATGCAGCTGCGGAGGATTGCCGCATCTCTCGATGCTTCGGCGCCAGGAGTGGTCTCTGAGGGCGGGGCGCGGCGCTGGTGCGTCCTGCCCAATGCCTTGCGTGCGGTCTGCACGCAAGGCACCCGCCGCAGCGGCGGAGGCAGGGCAGCGTCAGTAGGTGTAGCTCAGCGTGAGCATGTACACGCGCCCGGTTTCCACGTAGGCACCATCGGCACCGGGGTCGTAGGCCATGTAGCGGGTGGACTTGCCCTGGGTCTCGTAGAACGTGGCCGAATTCAGCAGGTTCTTGGCGGCGACGCCGACGTCGATGCCGTGCGGCAGGTGGTAGGTGGCGGTGAAGTCCAGCGACTTGACCGGCTGCAGGTAGTAGTTGAGCCGGTCGCTGGTCAGGCCGAGCAGTTGCAGGCCGGTGTAGTTGTAGCTCAGGTCGGCGCGCAGGCGGCTGTCGTCGTAGAACAGGTCCAGGTTGTAGATGCGCTCGGGCGCACGCGGCAGCCAGGTCTTTTCGGGCTGGTCGGTGCGCTTGCTGTCGGCGGAACTGTGCTGCAGGGTCAGGTTGGCGGCAACGCCGAAGTTGCTCCAGAACCCCGGCAGGCCCTGCAGGCGCTTGCTGCCGGCCAGTTCCACGCCGTACAGCGTCGCGGTGCCGCCGTTCTGCGGCATGGTCACCGGCACGCCGTCCTCGAAGGTGGTACCGGTCGGGACCAGGCCGCCCAGCGTGTTGTCGTTGCTGGTCGCCGACTGCGAGGTGTAGATGAAGCCGGTGATGCGCTTGTAGTAGGTCGAGGCGCTGAGCACGCCGCCATTGCGGTCGTAGAACTCCGCGGACAGGTCGGCATTGTCGGCCTTGCTGGGCTGCAGGTCGGGGTTGGGTTTGGAGATGCCGATGACCTTCTGGGTGGGGTCGACCGTGTACACGGTCTCGCCGGAGATCAGCCCGAACGCCGGGCGGCTGAAGCTGCGCCGCAGCGAGGCGCGGTAGACGGTCAGCTCGTCCGGGCGGTAGTTGAGGCTGATGCCCGGCAACACTTCGCCATAGCTGCGGCCGCTGCCGACGAAACGGCCGTTGATGCCGTCGCCGTTCGATTGCCACGCGTCGGCGGAATAACGGGTCAGTTCGTAGCGCACGCCGGGCAGGAGGGTCACCGCGCCGACATGCAGCGTGGCCATCGCGTAGCCGGCGTAGATCGCCTCGGTGCTGGAGGTGGTGTTGGCGTTGTAGTCGTTGGCGGTGTAGATGCCTGCGCCATTGGGATCGTTGACGTACTTGTACGGCACCGCATGCGTGCGCACCCAGTCGCGGTCGAGGATCTTGAACGGGCCGGCGTAGTGGCCGTCGAAGGCGGCGTAGGTGAGGCGGCCGGGCAGGGCGCTCAGCGGCGGGCCGCCGGCGTTGGGGAACACGTAGTTGGTGCCGCCGAAGTAGGGGCCGTTGTAGACGAAATTGCCGTCCTTGTGGAAGAACGGATGATCGTAGGAGCCGCGGTCGGCGTGGTCGAGCGACAGGCCGGTCTTGACCTCGTCGAGCACGTCGCCGTCCACGCGGTAGCTGATGTCGGCATGCGCGCTGGCGCGGTTGTCGTGGCTGCCGGCATCGTGGCCCTGGGTCTTCCAGAACAGCGCCGAATCCAGGCTGTAGAAGAAATTCTTCAGGGCCGGCGAGCTCGGGCCGATGCTCGGATAGGTCGGGTCGCTCAGGTCGAACGCGAAGCTGCCCGGGGTGAAACCGTACAGGCTTGCGGCGACGTAGTCCGGGCGGCTGCGCGTGCCGCGTCCGAAGGAACTGCCGTAATCGAAGCGCAGGCGGTCCAGCGTGGTCTGCCCGCCCAACTGCAGCGTGGCCAGGGTTTCCTTGATGTCGTGGGTGTTGAAGTAGCCGCCGCGCACCGCGGTCGGCTGGTTGTTGACGGTTTCCAGGCGTGCGCTGGATTGGTCCTGCTGGCCGATGACGTTGTAGCTGCCGTAGATGGCGCGCGCGAAGAGGGTGGTGTGCTCGCCCTGCCAGTCGAAGGCGAGGTTGCCGCCGTAGCGCTCGATCTGGCTGGTGTAGACGCTGTACTTGTAGCGGGCGCTGAGCAGCGGGCCGACATCGCGCAGATCCACTGCCTTGGCCTGCGCCGGATCCGCCGGGAAGTACGCGCTGTTGGGCGCCGGCGCCTGCGCCATGTTGTTGTTCTTGCCGTAGTAGGCCGAGGCATAGACGCCGAATGCGTGGTCGTCGCCGAACTTCCAGGCCAGCTCCTGTTGCAGCGTGCCGCCGGTGTGCTTGCCGCCAAGGTCGGAAGCGAGCGCGTTGAACTGGCCTTGCGTGGTGGTCTTGCCGTAGAAGTCGCCGTCGAAGTCGAACGCGCTGGGCGTGCGCATGTCGATCGCGCCGCCGATCGCGTCGCCCGGCAGGTCCGGGGTCGGCGACTTGGAGACCTTGACCGACTGGATACCGAACGGCGCGAGCATGTTCAGCGAGATCGCACGCGTGGACGAATCGGTCTCGGGCATGCCGAAGCCGTTGAGGCGGTAGCTGTTGTAGCTGGCATCCAGGCCGCGGATGCTGACGTAGGCGTTCTCGCCGGTGGTGGCCTGGCCCAGATGCATGTCGCTGTAGGCGGACAGCCCGGGCAGGTGCGCGACCACGTCGGCGATGCCGGCCGAGGGAATCGCGTCGATCTGCTGCTTGCTCATCACGCTGTTGACGCCGTTGGACAGGCGCTGTTCGTCCAATGAGCCCGGCACGGTGGCCTGCGTGGCCTGCACGTTGACCGAGTCCAGGGTGGTGGTGCGTGCGCTGGCGTCATCGGCGTCGCTGGCGCGGGCGGTTGGCGAGAGCGCAAGCGCGAGGGCGATGGCACAGCACAGGGGGCAGGGGCGATGGAACGGGAGCATGGGGGTGGCTCGTTGGGGGGAAACAGCGGTTGCGATCCGAAGTCCGGACACGCCGATGCCGGCGCGCGGATCGCCCAGGCCTTCCATTGCGTACGTGTGGGGCGTGGCCGCGACGTCGCGCGGCCAATGGCGTTCAGTGGCGCAGGTCGACGCCGTGGCAGTCGGCCTGCGGACGCTGCGGATTGCAGCGGGCGACGGCGTCGCCGGGGAAGCGCACCACGTAGCCGGAGGCGGCAGGCTCGTGATCGGGAAAGTCGGTGCTGAGCAGTTGCGCGCCGCTGGCGAGCATGGCGTCGCGTCGCGCAGTGTCGTTGCGCAGGGCTTCCTTGAGGTCCGCGTCGGTGCGGGTGCGCACCAGGTAGCCGGCCTTCACCAGCGTCGCGATCTCGTCGGCGCTGCCGTCGTTGCGTTCGACGAAGGCGGCGTCGTCTGTGCCGGGATCGGCATTGGTGAAGCACACGCGGCCGCGCAAGGACGGATGGCCGGCCAGGTAGGCCGGGCCGATCGAACGCTGGTCGAGCAGGAACACCACCTTGCCGCGCGCCGCGGAGAGCGCAGGCCAGCCCTGCGCGAGCACGGCGGCGTTGAGCGTGGCCGCGCTGCCGCGTACCTGGTCGGGGCTGATGTAGTCGTTCGCGGCGAACACCGAGCGCAGTTCGGCGTCCAGCGCGTCCAGCGCCTTGCCGTCGAACGGCTCCGGCTGCACCGTGGGAAAGGCCGCCGGCACGGTGGATTGCTTGGTTTCCAGCAGGATGAAGATCGGCAGATGCCCGGGGTGCCGTTGCGACCACGCCCGGACCTCTCGCAGGCAGGCCAGCAGCGGCTGGCAGGTGCTGCGCTGGTCGAGGTCCTGGATGTGCATGACCTTGAAGCCCGGCCGCTGCATCACGCCCGGCGCGGCGGTCGGCGGAGCCGACGGCAGCCCGGCCTTGGCGAGCTGGTCGATCATCGCTGGGTGCGCGTAGCGTCCGCCCTTGGCGTCGGCGTAGATGTCCAGTTCGATCTGGCGCACGCCGTCGTCCAGTTGCTGCGTCAATGGCGGATGCCGGTAGTCCAGCACCGCGAACGTCGCTGGATCCAGGCGTTTCCACAGCGCCGCTTCGCTGGGCGCGAAGCCGGCGTGGTAGCTGTTGTGGCTGCCGATGTACTGCAGGTCGCTAAGCCTGGGTGCGGCGCACAGCGCAGATGGCAACAGCGCCAACACCGCCAGCAGGGCGCGCAGCGCAGCTGGCGCGTTGCGGAGTTTCGACGACATCGGGACAGAACGTTGGGGGAGCATCGTGGCCACGCTTGGTAACGATATCTCGACAGCATCCCGAGTGGAGTTGACGCGGGTGTTGCCAAATCGTGTCATGGTCCGCGCTGTGCCACGATCGTGTGCGGTGTCCTATGCACGCATGACCGTCGTCACGTTGTCGCGGCTGGTTTGGACAAGCACCGCCGGCGATGCGCTTTTGCCGCAACTCAGTGCGAAGTGTTGTCGTTATTGCGAGAGCGGCTCAGCCGCGACGGGTGTTTCCGATCGCGCGCGTTGCGGCTGTTGGCCCAGGGCACGTCGAGCCGCTTCTACACGTAAACCCTGCGTCGCCGGGTGGCTCCCTGCCATTGCTGTGCGTGCGTCATTGCGGCGTGCGCGTGCGCTGCAGGGCGAATGCCAGCAACGTCGCGTCCAGCCGTTCGCCGAGGCTGCGCGGCGCGTCCAGCCCCATGCGCTGCATGCAGGCGGCATCCGCCGCGGGACGCGCCAGCACCGCGCTGGCCACCGTCTTCAGCTTGGCGCCGGTGCTGGCAGTGTGCTGCTGCAGCCAGGACAGGGCGCGCAGCAGGCGCTGCTCGACCTCGGTGAAATCGCTGCCCAGCGGATAGTCCGGCAGGGTGCCGTCGCGGCGGAACGGCGCCAGCGCGTCGCGCACGCGCGCAGCCTGATTGCGTTGCCAGTGCGTGGATGCTGCGAAGTCGGCGGCCAGCTTGCCGTTGGCCTTCGCCGTCTCCAGCAAGGCGGGTTGAGCCTGCACGTCGGTGATCCCGACCATCGCCGCGATGCAGTCCTCGTCGGTCAGACCGCGCAGGTCGGCGATGCCGTACTCGTTGACGTAGAGGTCGCGCAGGTGCCGCGGGATGGTGGTGTGGCCGTAGTTCCAGCGCACGTTCGACTGCGTTGCGCCGGCATCGCTGCGGACGGCGCGGAACATCAGCACGCTGCGCGCGTCGTCCAGCGCGTGCGCCATGGACACGAAGTTGTACTGGCCGCCGACGCCGGACACCACGCGGCCATCGTCCAATGCATCGGACACCGCCGCGCCGAGCGCGGTGGCCATCATGCACGAGTTGAAGAAGCGCGCCTCGCGCCGCTGTACCCGGCGCAATACCTCGTCGCCGTAGAGCTGGTTGATCTCGCTGATGCGGCGCATGCCGATCGCCGCGCGCGCCTGCGGGTCCATGTCGCGCAGCCAGGCGTAGAACTCCGGCGAACCCAGGTAGAACGCGCCTTGCAGGTATTCGCCCTCGCGCTCCAGGCGCTGCAGGTCCTGCGCATCGGCAGTGCCGTCGGCCACGCGCTGCAGCAGCGGCGCGTCGTCGAGCACCTTGCGCCGGATCACCCCACACTGGACCAGTTGCCGGAAACCTTCGTTGAGCATCTCGCTGCAGCCGAACAGGCCGACCGCGAATGGCTCCAGGCCGCCGCATTCGCGTACCGCCGGATGCCGCTCCAGTTCCGGATCCAGCGCCGCCAGCACCTGCCGGTAGCGCGCGTTGTCGGTATGCCGCAGCACCAGCGCGTGACACAGCGCATCGGCCAGGGTACCGATGCCGATCTGCAGGGTGCCGCCGTCGCGCACCAGCGTGCTGGCGTACAGGCCGATGGCGTAATCGGCGTCGGCGACCGGCTGCCGCGGCAGCCCGAACAGGCGCGGATACGGCCCCGGCGGCGTCACCACCACGTCGAAGAAGCTCGGCTCCACCGCCGCGCAGCCGCCGATCCACGGCAACTGCGGATCGACTTCGGCCACCAGCAGCGGCCGCGGCAGGCCGCGCCGCTGCACCGCGGCCAGGGTGTCCTGGGTGATGTCGTTGTTGCACGAGAACGACAGCCGGGTACCGTCGGGTTCGCGCGCCACCTTCTGCACGATCAGGTTCGGCGCACGCTGCGCCACCGCATCGGCGGCATGCGTGTAGTTGAGGCTGGTGTAGCTGCGCTGGGCCTGGGTCGAGCGCAGCAGTGCGCCGGACTGCATGTAGAACTCTTCGACCTGGATGTGCGGCGGCAGCGCATCGCGCTGCATCGCCTGCACGTAGCGCAGGCGCGGGAAATCCTCGCCGAAATGGCGCTGCACGAACGGCCGCGCGAAACGGCCCTGCAGCCCGCCGCCGGGCGCCGGCGGATTGAGCGAGAGTGCGGTGTAGATCTGCAACGGCCGCGTCGGATCGTGTTCGATGCGCTCGTACAGCGCGTTGAGCAGGCGATGCGGCTTGCCCAGGCCCAGCGGCGCGCCCACGCGCAGCGGGCTGGCGATGCGCTGCAGGATCAGGTCGGCAGCGGCGTCGAGGTCGTCGAGGTGATCGGTCATCGGCATAGCTTAGAGGGTGTGCCGGCGATTGCGTGGATCGTGGTGCGAGCGATACGCGCGGTGCCGCGGCGTACGCGATTGGCGGCGACGACCTCCGGGCGTGGTGGCATGCCGATCGCCAGGACATCCGACGCTGCGCAAAAAACGCTTGACATGCGTTTTGTTTACGCGCGTAATCATTGAAAATTTACGGGCGTAAACGCAATGTCGATCAGCGATGCGGAAGCCGTGGTCATGGAGGTGCTGTGGGAGCGGCACCCGCTCAGCGCCGAGGAGGTGTTCGCCGCCTTGTCCGGGCATGGCGGCTGGGCCGAACCCACGGTCAAGACCCTGCTCAACCGCTTGCTCAACAAGGGCGCGATCCGCGCCGACAAACAAGGCCGCCGCTATCTGTACACGCCCCTGCTGCAGCGCGCGCAGTGGGTGCAGCAACAGAGCGAAGGCCTGCTCGACCGCCTGTTCGGCGGCCGTATCGCGCCGTTGGTGGCGCACTTCAGCGAACGCGGCAAGCTCAGCGATGCCGATATCGCCGAACTCAAACGACTGATCCAGGAGCTGGACGATGAGCATTGACGGGATCGTGAGGGACCTTGGGAGTACCGCGCTGGTCGTCAGCGTGGCCATCGCGGCGGTGCTGGCATTGCGCGTGCCGATGCGGCGCGCGTTCGGCGCCGGCATCGCCTACGCGCTATGGATCGCGGTGCCATTGGCGCTGCTGGCGGCACTGTTGCCCAGCGGCTGGCGTCCAGCGTTGCCGGCGGGCTTGGCGCTGGACATGCCGGCGGTGCTGGTCGGCGTGACACGGGCGCAGATGTCGGTAGGCGACGGCGTGTCGGCGAGCGGGCAGGCGAAGGTCTGGTTGCTGTCGTTGTGGCTGGCGGGTGCGGTGGCCTCGGCGGCCGTATTGTGGCGGCAGCAGCGCCGCTACCGGCGCAGCCTGGGTCGCTTGCAGCCTGGCGAGGATGGCGTGCTGGTCGCCGAGCATGCGCTGCATGGGCCGCTGGTGCTGGGTGCGTGGCGGCCGCAAGTGGTGGTGCCGATGGACTTCGCCGCGCGCTATCCGCCGCCGCAGGCGCAACTGGTGCTGGCGCACGAACGCATGCATATCGCCCGCGGCGACACCCGCAGCAACCTGCTGCTCGCCGTGCTGCGCTGCGTGTACTGGTTCAATCCGCTGCTGCAATGGGCCGCCACGCGTTTCCGCCTGGATCAGGAACTGGCCTGCGATGCCGCGGTGCTGGTTCGCCATCCCGGCACGCGCCGGCACTACGCCGAAGCGATGCTGCAGACCCAGTTGGACGCGCTGGCCTTGCCGGTGGGCTGCCATTGGCAGGCGGGCAGCATCCTGTGCCAGCGCATTGCCTTGCTGCAGCGCCCGGCGGTGCGTGGCTGGCGGCGTCGTCTGGGCCTCGCGGCGGTGACGCTGGCCGCGTTGAGCGGGAGTGCGATGGTCTTGGCGCTGCCAACCGCTGCGCCGGTCGGCGGGATGGCGCGCGACTTGGTGGCGAGCGAGATGGAGAGTGCGCCGGCGCCCGCGCCGCAGCGCGGATCTGCCAACGCGCGGGCGACGCGGCCGGCCAAGATGATCGACCTGACCCCGCCGAAGTATCCAGAGGAGGCAGTGCGTGCTGGCATCTCAGGGAAGGTGATGCTGCTGGTCGAACTTGACGCACACGGGAGGCCGAGCGATGTGCGCGTGCTCGACCATGGCAGCGGTAGTGCGGTATTGGATGCGGCGGCGGTGTCCGCCGCCTGGAAGTGGCGATTCTCTCCGGCGACCGAACACGGTCGGCCGGTGCCCAGCCGCATGAAGATCCCGGTGGCGTTCGACGTGGAAATGGACCCCGTGGCGGCACCGGCGGGCGTCGCCGAGGCTGCGGACTACCGTTGGTACCGCCTGGACGAGGGTGCCGGCGATGCAGTGGCGAACCTGTGCGACAAAACGTTCGCGGGTACCAGCGGCGCCGCGCCGCTGTGCGGCATGGCGCGGACCGTGCGATGAGTGCGCACTTGCGGACCGGCATGCTGCTGGCGCTGGTCCTTTCCGGCTGCGCCAGCCACGTGCCGAAAGAGGCGCCGCAACCGACCCAGCGCATCGACTCGGTGGATCAGCGCATGTTGGAAACAGGATTCGGCGCGGCGCCCGGTGCGGCGGCGGTGCAGTCGTATCGGATGCAGCCGCAGGAAGTGTTCCGCATGCCGCAACCGCTGCAGGCGCCGACGCCGCAGTTGCCGGCCGAGTCGCCGCGCCACACGCTGGCCCCGACCACGGTCTGCGTGCGGGTGATCCTGTCCGCGCAAGGCATGGTGGAGCGCAGCGCCCTGTTGAACGATCGCCCGGACTGCAGCGCGGGCGCGCAGCCGGAGATGGCCGATCTGCTGCAGGCGGTGCAGGACGCGGTCGCGCAGTGGCGCTTCGTGCCGGCGGCGATCTGCACCTATGCCGATCCGGCGCAGCGGCCGGTGCAGGACGGGCGCTGCGACGATGCGCAGTCGGTGCAGGAAGTGCCGGTGACGCTGGCCTATGCGTTCACCTTCGAGGTCCGACAGGGCAAGGCCAGCGTGCAGTCGGGGCGCGTCGGCGGCGCGCGCTGAGCGCCGCGATCGCCGCGTGCGGTCTGCCTTGCCCGTTGCCGGGAACTACAGCATCTCCGGCTTGAACAGGCGCCGCCGCGAGATCTCCGCGCCTGACAGCATGAAGCGGCCGTCGCCCCGGTAGTGCAGGGTGCGCGGCCGCTTCGGCGAGGCGGCGACGTGCGCCTTGACCACCTCCCATACGAACAGGCCATGTTTGCCGATCTGGCTGCCGTCGTGCAGGCGGCATTCGAAGCTGGCGTAGCACTCGGCGATCAGCGGCGCCGCCACGTGCGTGGCGGGCACCGCGGTGAGGCCGAAGTGCGCGAACTTGTCCAGGTCCGCGCCGCTGGTATTGCCGATGCCGACCACGGTGTCGACCAGGTCGGCGGTGGGCAGGTTGATCACGCATTGCTTGCTGCGCCGGATCAGGTCGAAGCTGTGGTTGGCGCTGGAGATGCAGCAGGCGAGCAGCGACGGCGAGAACTCCAGCACCATGTGCCAGCCCAGGGTCATCACGTCGCGCTGCCGCTTCCAGGCCGAACTGACCAGCACCACCGGGCCCGGCTCGAGGAAGCGGCGCACGTCCTGGGTGGGAAAGTCGAGCTTGCGGTAGCGGAGCATGCGCAGTCTGCCGTGGCGGGGCCTTCAGTCTCGCCGGCCCGGGTGAACGCGATGTCGGCGTCAGTCCAGCCGATGCACCGCATCGGCGATGCGTGCCACTTCCTCGGCCTGGTGGCTGACGTAGAGCATCGGCAGGCGCACTTCGTCGCGCACGCGCTGCAGGTAGGGGATCAGTTCGCTGCGGCGGTCGGCGTCCAGCGCCGACAGCGGTTCGTCGAACAGCAGCAGCGACGGCTGCGACAGCAGCGCGCGGCCGATCGCCACGCGCTGCGCTTCGCCGCCGGAGAGCGTGTCGGGGCGCCGCTCCAGCAGCGCGCCGATGCCGAGCAGCTCGACCACCGCGTCCAGTGCGAAGCGTGCCGGCTGGCCGCGGCCGTGGCGGCCGTAGCCGAGGTTGCGGCGCACGTCCATGTGCGGGAACAGGCGCGCGTCCTGGAACACGTAGCCGATGCCACGGCGATGCGCCGGCAGGTCGATGCCGGCAGCGCTGTCGTACAGCACCCGGCCATCGATGGCGATGCGCCCGCTGCGCGGCGGCAGCACGCCGGCGATGGCGTTGAGCAGGCTGGTCTTGCCGGCGCCGGACGGGCCGACCAGCGCGACCACGCGCGCCTGTTCCTCGATGCGCACGTGGCGCGCGAAACGGCCGCGCTGCAGGTGCAGGTCGATGCTCAGCATCGGTGCAGGCTCCGAGTGCTTGCGCGGCTCATGCATCCGCCTCCGCGCCGCGCTGGCCCCGGACCAGCCACTCGGAGGCCAGCAAGGCGCCCAGCGAGATCGCCAGCGCCACCGCCGCCAGCCGCCAGATGCCGGCTTCGGCGCCGGGCACCTGCAGCAGGCTGTAGATCGCCGAGGCCAGGGTCTGGGTCTGTCCGGGGATGTTGGAGACGAAGGTGATGGTGGCGCCGAACTCGCCCAGCGCCTTGGCGAAGCCGAGCACGCCGCCGGCGACCACGCCCGGCCATGCCAGCGGCAGGGTGATGGTGAAGAACACGCGCCAAGGGCCGGCGCCGAGTGTGGCGGCGGCCGCTTCGAGGCGGCGGTCGGTGGATTCCAGGGCCAGGCGGATCGCCCGCACCATCAGCGGGAAGCCCATCACCGCGCTGGCCAGCGCCGCGCCGGTCCAGCGGAACGCGAGCTGCACGCCCAGGTGCTCGAACAGCCAGCCGCCGATCGGCCCCTGCAGGCCGAACAGTTGCAGCAGCGCGTAGCCGGTGACGATCGGCGGCATCACCAGCGGCAGGTGCAGCAGCGCGTCCAGCAACGATTTGCCGAAGAAGCGGCGCCGCGCCAGCAGCCAGCCGCAGGCCACGGCGAACGGCAGGCTGGCCAGCGCCGCGACCAGCGCGACCTTGACGCTCAGCGCGATCGCGGTCAGTTCCTGCGCGGTGAAGTCGAACAACGCCAGGCCTCAGCGGGCGAGCGAGAAACCGTGGCGACGGAAGATCGCCTGTGCCGGCGGCGTGCCCAGCCAACGCACGAAATCGGCAGCGCTCTTCGCCTGCGCGCTCGCCCGCAGCGGCGCCACCGGATACACGATCGGCGCGTGGCTGTCGGCCGGAAAGGTCGCCACCACCCGCACCTTGGGCTCGGCCTGGGCGTCGGACCCGTAGACGATGCCCAGCGGCGCTTCGCCGCGCGCCACCAGCATCAGCGCGCTGCGCACGCTCTCGCTTTCGGCCAGGCGCGGCTGCACCGCGTCCCACTGACCCAGCGCCTGCAGTGCGGCACGCGCGTACTTGCCGGCCGGCACGCTGGCGGTCTGGCCGACCGCCAGGCGCCCCTGCGCGCCGAGCGCGGCGAGCAGCGCGCCGGGTTTGCGCAGGTCGACCTGCGCCTTGCTGGCGGCCGGCGCCACCAGCACCAGGGTGTTGCCGAGCAGGTCGCGGCGCAGTGCCGGATCGATCAACTTGCGCTGCTGCAGGTAGTCCATCCACTCCTGGTCGGCGGACACGAACACGTCCGCCGGCGCGCCCTGTTCCACCTGCCGGGCCAGCGTGGAGCTGGCGGCGTAGGACACCTGCACGGGGGTGCCGCTGGCGCGCTGGTAGGCGCTGGCGGCCTCGTCCAGCGATTCCTTGAGGCTGGCGGCGGCGAACACGGTCAGCGGCGTCTGCGCCGAGACCGGCGCGATCGCGGTGGCGACGATCAAGGTGCACAGGCACAGCAGGCGGCGCAGCGGTCGGGTCATGGGTCACTCCAGCGGGGGGCAGGTAGGCGATGCGGCAGGGCGCGGCGGCGCGCGCGTACGGTCGCGCAGCGCTGTCGCAACTCCGCATCCTAGCGCGCCGGCGGCGCGCTGCCTGCTCACGCCGCCGGCGGCGCCAGGTCGTCGGTGCGGCCGGCCTGGATGTTGGCGCGCACCGACGGCTGCATCAGCCGCGGCTCGGCCAGCGTCGCATCGCGCGCCTGGCGCAAGGCCACGAAGGCCGCTTCGTCGATGCCATCGCGCACATGGATGTTGCTGCGGCGCTGTTCGCCGATGCTGGTCTGGCAGGCCACCGCGCGGCCGCCGGCGCCATAGTCGTGGCACACGAACACGCGCGTCGCCTCCGGCAGCGCGTACAGCCGCTGGATCGAACGGTACAGCGTGGCCGCGTCGCCGCCGGGGAAATCGCAGCGCGCGGTGCCGCTGTCGGGCATGAACAGCGAATCGCCCGGGAACAGCGCATCGCCGATCAGGTAGGCGACGCTGTCGCCGGTGTGGCCTGGCACGGCGATCACCTGCGCCTGCACATCACCGATCGCGAAGCGCTCGCCATCGGCGAACAGGTGATCGAAGCCGCAGCGCGCCTGCGCGTCCGCGTCCAGGTCGAACTGCGGCGCGAAACGGGCGCGCACCTCGCGGATGCCGTCGCCGATCGCCAGCGTCGCCTGCAGCCATCGCTGCTTGAACCACTGCGCGGCGGAGACATGATCGGCGTGGGCGTGGGTCTCGAGGATCCAGCGCAGGTGCAGTCCGCGCGCGTCCAGGCACGCGGCCAACGCCTGCGCCGGTGCGTCGTCCAGTGCGCCGGTCTGCGGGTCGTAGCCCACCACCGGGTCGATCACCGCGGCGTCGTGGCCATCCTCGACCACGTAGCTCCAGGTGCCGGAACCGGCGTGGTGGAAGGCGTGGACGTGCGGATGCTGGCTCATCGATCGCTCCGGGTGGCGGCAGGTGGCGCGGCGCTGCAGTAGATGCCGTGCAACACCTCGAGGATGCGCTGCACCGGGCCGGGCACCAGCGAATAATAGATGGTCTGACCCTCGCGGCGGGTCTGCACCAGTCCATCCTCGCGCAGCAGCGCCAGGTGTTGCGACAGCGCCGACTGGCTCAGCTCCACGCGCGCGTTGAGCTCGCCGACCGATTGCTCGTGGTCCACCAGCAGGCACAGCAGCAGCAGCCGCTTCTCGTTGCCGAGCGCCTTCAGCAGGCGCGCCGCCTCGCTGGCGTGCGCGCGCATCGCGGCAGGGTCCAGGGCGGTTGCGGCGCGGCGCGGCATAGGCTCAGAAATCGACCGGGCCACCGGCCGCGGTCCAGCCCAGGAAGCCGCCGGTCAGCGAGCGCACCGCGGTGTAGCCCAGGTGCTGCAGGCTCAGCGCCGCCAGGGTGGAGCGGCCGCCGCTGGCGCAGTACAGCAGGATCGGCTGGTCGCGTCGGGCCAGCGCCGGATCGGCATCGAGGCGGAATTCGAGGATGCCGCGCGGGATGTTGATCGCGTTGGGCAGATGGCCCATGGCGAACTCGCCGGGTTCGCGCACGTCGATGATCCATTCGCCGGGCAGGGGCGTAGCGGCGGCATCGGTGTGGACAGGGGTTTCGTGGATCTGCGCGCGTGCGCTGTCGACCAGGGCTTGGGCGGAGGAGGCGGGCATTGGGGGTGCTCGGCGGGAAAGTGCGCCCATCATATCAGTTGACTCTAATATAAGAAAATTCTAATTTATCTCGCGGCCAGCCTCGGGCGGCCGCGCCCGATCTGCCGCGGTGGGGTGCCCACCGACGGCGCGGATGCGCCCTTTCTTCTGGAGTTCGAGCATGCGTGTGCTTCGTTGGCCGATCCGGGGTGTCTGGCGTGCCGGACGGCTGCGCGGGACGCTTACCGCACCCGCCGCTGCACCGACCCGCGGCAGAGGTCGTGCGCCCGTGGCGGGCGCGCTCGCGGCGCTGGCGATGCTGGCGTTCGCAGGCTGTCGGCATGACGCCGCCACGGTCGCGCCGCCGCCGTTGCCGGCGCTGGCGACCGTGCCGGTGGAGCCCGCGGCGATGGCGTCGCGCTCCTGGGACGGCGTCGTGACCGCGGTGGAGTACGCCGATCTGAGTGCGCAGACCGGCGGGCGCGTGCGCAGCGTCGCGGTGGACGTGGGCGACCGGGTCGCCGCCGGCCAGGTGCTGCTGCAACTCAGCGCAGTGGAACAGCGCGCCGGTGTGGCCAGTGCGCAGGCGCAAGTGCGTGCCGCGACGGCCAGCGCCGACGAGGCCGAGGCCAGCTATCGCCGCTATGCGTCCCTGGCCGGGGCGCAATACGTGTCGCGCGCGCAACTTGACCAGGCCCGCGCCACCCGCGATGCGGCGAATGCCGCACGCGCTGCCGCCGTCGCGCAACTGGCGCAGGCGCAGCAGCCGGCCGACTACACCGTGGTGCGCGCGCCGTTCGCGGGCGTCATCAGCGCGCGCCAGGTGCAGCCGGGCGAGGCGGTGGCGGCCGGGCAGGCCTTGCTGTCGCTGTACGTGCCCGGCGCGCAGCGCATCGAGGTGCAGGTGCCGCAGTCGGATGCGGACGCGGTCCGCGCCGCGCGTCGCGCGCAGGTGCGGCTGGACGATGGACGCCTCCTGCAGATTCCGCAGGTGACGGTGTTCCCTACCGCCGATCCGCGCAGCCACAGCGTCACGGTGCGGGTGCCATTGCCGGCGCTGCAACCGGCCCCGGCACCCGGTACCACGGCCAAGGTCGAGGTGCCGCTGGCTGCCGGCGATGCCGCGGAGGCGGCGCCGTTGCGCATTCCGCTGTCGGCGCTGCTGCAGCGGGGCGAACTCAGCGCGGCCTATGTGCTGGCCGACGGTCGGCTCAGCCTGCGGCAGCTGCGGATCGGGCAGCGCGATGCGCAGCGGGTGGAAGTGCTGGCCGGGCTGCGCGCGGGCGAGCGGGTGGTGCGCGATCCGGTCGCTGCCGGGCAGGCGCTGGCGGCGCAGCGGCGCGCGCTGGCGGAGCGTTGAGATGGCTGCCGGTTTCGGGATGTCCGGCCGCCTGGCGGCGTTCTTCCAGGCCAATCCGCTGACGCCGCTGCTGGCCCTGCTCGGCCTGCTGCTCGGCCTGGCGGCGGTGGCGATCACCCCGCGCGAGGAAGAACCGCAGATCGACGTGACCATGGCCAACGTGTTCGTGTCGCTGCCGGGTGCCGATGCGCGCGAGGTCGAACAGCTGCTGAGCACGCCGCTGGAACAGAAGCTCGACGAGATCGAGGGCATCAAGCACGTGTACTCGCTGAGCCGCCCCGGGCAGGCGGTGTTGACCGTCGAATTCCAGGTCGGGGTGCCGCGGCAGACCGCGCTGGTGCGCCTGTACAACCAGGTGTATTCCAATCTGGACGTGCTGCCGACGCAGATGGGCGCCAGCGCGCCGCTGGTCAAGCCCAAGGGCATCGACGACGTGCCGGTGATGAGCGTGACTCTGTGGAGCGACGATCCGCAGCGCAGCGCCGCCGACCTGGGTGCGATCGCGCGCACCCTGGAGACCGAACTCAAGCGCATCCCCGGCACGCGCGATATCTACAGCATCGGCGCGCCGCCGCGGGTGGTCACGGTGACGCTGGATCCGGCGCGGCTGGCCGCCTACGACCTCACCGTGGCCGACCTCGGCCAGGCGCTGCAGGGGGCGAACGTGGTGCGTCCGCTCGGCGACCGCATCGGCGGCGGCCGTGCGGTGCCGCTCAGCGCCGGGCGGTTCCTGGCCGATGCCGACGCCGTGCGCGAGCTGGTGATCGGCGTGCACGACGGCCGGCCGCTGCAGTTGCGTGATGTGGCACAGATCCAGGCCGGTGCCGACCTGCCCACGGCCTACGTGTGGTACGGCACGCCGCCCACGCGCGGCGGCTCGGCGCAGGGGCGCGCGCCGGCGGTGACCCTGGCCATCGCCAAGAAGCCGGGCAGCGACGCCTCGGCGCTCACCCGCGCGGTGAGCGAGCGCCTGCAGGCCTTGCGCGGCGAACTGCTGCCGCAGGGCGTGCATGCCGAGGTCACCCGCGACTACGGCGCCAGCGCGGCGGCCAAGGCCGCCAAGCTGATCCACAAGCTGGTGTTCGCCACCGCCTCGGTGGTGCTGCTGGTGCTGTTCGCGCTGGGCTGGCGCGAGGCCATCGTGGTCGGCAGCGCGGTGGTGCTGACCCTGGCGCTCACGCTGTTCGCCTCGTGGGCGATGGGCTTCACCCTCAATCGCGTGTCGCTGTTCGCGCTGATCTTCTCCATCGGCATCCTGGTCGACGACGCCATCGTGGTGGTGGAGAACATCCACCGCCATCTGCGCGCCGGCGGCAAGACCTTGCGCGAGGCGATCCCGCCGGCGGTGGACGAGGTCGGCGGCCCGACCATCCTCGCCACCTTCACCGTGATCGCGGCGCTGATGCCGATGGCCTTCGTCAGCGGCCTGATGGGGCCGTACATGCGGCCGATCCCGATCAACGCCTCGGTCGGCATGCTGCTGTCGCTGGCGATCGCGCTGGTGGTGACGCCCTGGCTGGCGCTGAAGCTGCTGAAGCGGCATGTGCCGGCGCACGCCGCGCAGGCACACGCGCGGGGCGACGCGCCACCGCGCCTGCAGCGCCTGTTCGGGCGCTTGCTGTACCCGTTCCTGGATCCTGTCCGCGGCGCGCGCCGGCGCGGCTGGCTGTTCGCCGGCATCGCCGCCCTGCTGCTGGCCGCGGTGGGCCTGGTCGGACTGCAGTGGGTGGTGCTGAAGATGCTGCCGTTCGACGACAAATCGGAACTGCAGATCGTGGTCGACCTGCCCGAAGGCAGCACCATGCAGGACACCGATGCGTTGCTGGTGGACCTGGCCGGGGTGCTCGACCGCACGCCCGAGGTGCACGACTACCAGGGCTATGCCGGGACCTCGGCGCCGGTCAACTTCAATGGCCTGGTGCGGCAGTACTTCCTGCGCAGCGGCAACAACGTCGGCGACCTGCAGGTGAACCTGGTCGACAAACACCAGCGCACGCGCCACAGCCATGCCATCGCCCGCGCGCTGCGTCCGCCGCTGGCGGCGATCGCACGCCGGCATGGCGCGTCGCTGAAGGTGGTGGAGGTGCCGCCGGGGCCGCCGGTGCTGTCACCGTTGGTGGCCGAGGTGTACGGGCCGGACTATCCGCGCGGCCGCCAGCTCGCCCTGGCGCTGGAGCGGCGCTTCCTGCGCACGCCGAACGTGGTCGATGTCGACACCAGCGTGGAGAGTGCGGCCACCCGCGAAACGCTGGTGGTCGACCGCGTACGTGCCGCGCGCCTGGGCGTGAGCCAGGCATCCATCGCAGATGCCCTGGCCACGGCGGTGCAGGGTCTGGACGTCATCTGGCTGCACGATGGCACATCCAAGGTGGCACAGCCGGTGCGGCTGCGACTGCCGGGCGCCGCACAGGCCGCCAGCGCACGCCTGCTGGCGCTGCGCGTGCGCGGCGGCGATGGGCAACTGGTGCCGCTGTCGGAACTGGTCGCGGTGCAGCGCCTGCCCTGGGACGACAGCATCGCGCACAAGGACCTGCGGCCGGTGGTGTATGTCACCGGCGACGAAGCCGGGCGCCTGGACAGCCCGCTGTACGGCATGTTCGACCTGGTCGGGCAACTCCGCAGCCACCGGCTCGATGGGCAGACGCTGCAGCAGCATTTCATCGCGCCGCCGGTCGACACCGCCGACTTCGCGGTGAAATGGGACGGCGAATGGCAGATCACCTACGAGACCTTCCGCGACATGGGCATCGCCTACGCGGTGGGCCTGTTGCTGATCTATCTGCTGGTGGTGGCGCAGTTCCGCAGCTATCTGCTGCCGCTGGTGATCATGGCGCCGATTCCGCTGACGGTGATCGGGGTGATGCCGGGTCATGCCCTGCTCGGCGCGCAGTTCACCGCGACCAGCATGATCGGCATGATCGCCCTGGCCGGCATCATCGTGCGCAATTCGATCCTGCTGGTGGACTTCATCCGTCATGCCCTGGCGCACGGGCGCAGCGCCGAACAGGCGGTGATCGAGGCCTGTGCGGTGCGCGCGCCGCCGATCGTGCTGACCGGCCTGGCGGCGATGCTGGGTGCGCTGTTCATCCTCGACGATCCGATCTTCAACGGCCTGGCGGTGGCGTTGCTGTTCGGCATCCTGGTCAGCACCGCACTGACCCTGCTGGTCATCCCGTTGCTGTACTACCCGCTGGCACGGCGCGAAGCGGCGGCGTGAGCGCAAGGCTGCGTCCACACGCCGTTACCGGTGCCGGCGTAGAGTCGAAATCCCTTTCTGCGAAGTGGAGTTTCCACGATGCTCATCGGCGATCCGATCCGCGTCACCCTGGAGCAGGACACGGACTTCGCGTTCCGCATTCGCTTCGACGAAACCACGCTCGAGCCCTGGCTGAGCGACGAAACCGCGCCGCTGGGCCAGGAGCGCGGCCCCAATCCCACGCGCATCCTGCTGGCCGGCATCGCCAATTGCCTGGCCGCCAGCCTGCTGTTCGCGATGCGTAAGTACAAGAACGATCCGGCCGGCGTGGTCGCGCACATCGCCGCCACGCCGATGCGCAATCCGGAAGGGTTCTGGCGCATTCCGCAGGCGTCGGTGGAACTGCAGCTGCCCGGCGCCAACCAGGACTATGCGCAGCTGGAACGGATCCTGGCGCAGTTCGAGCAGTTCTGTGTGGTCACCCAGAGTGTGCGCCAGGGCATCGACGTGCAGGTCACGGTCAAGGATGCGCAAGGCACCGTGCTGCTCGGCGACAAGAGCATCGAGGCCGGCGCATGACCACGCTGCTGCATGTCGCCTGCCCGCACTGCGCCGCGCTCAACCGGGTGCCGGAGGCGAAACTGGCGGACGCGCCGCAATGCGGACGCTGCCATCGTGGCTTGTTCGACGCCACACCGGTCACGCTGACCGCCGAGACGTTTGCCGCGCATGCCGAGCGCAGCGAGCTGCCGTTGCTCGTGGACGTGTGGGCGCCGTGGTGCGGTCCGTGCCGGACCATGGCCCCGCACTTCGCCGCCGCGGCCGCGCAGCTCGAGCCGCGGCTGCGCCTGGGCAAGCTGGACAGCGATGCGCAGCCGGCGCTGGCCGGGCGCTTCGGCATCCGCAGCATCCCGACGCTGCTCCTGCTGCGCCAGGGCCGCGAACTCGGCCGACACAGCGGCGCCATCGGCACCGCCGAGATCGTGCGCTTGACGCTCGCACAGTTGAATTCTGCGTAACGCTCTCGTCGGAGCGGCTTCAGCCGCGATGGGCTTACCTGGGAAAGTCCATCGCGGCCGAAGCCGCTCCTATACGGTGCGCCGGGCTTACTTGCCCAGCGCTGCGTTCAAGGTTGCCGCCAGGTCGGCACCGGCCTGGCGCAATTGCGCTTCGGCCACCGGGCGCCAGGTCGTCACGTAATCGGCCGGCAGCGTGGCGCCGGGCGGATAGAAGCCCGGACGCAGCATGATCTTGCAGGAGGCCTCGGCCCACGCCGCGGCCGGCGGCGGCAGCGCGCTGCCCGCCGGCGAGGGCGCCGGCAACGGCTGCTTTTCCAGCTCGGCCAGGTAGGCCTGCTCGTCCAGCCCGCGGCTGCGCAGCAGGCCGCTGTCCCACAGCGAGTGCAGATTGCTGCCCTTGCCCTCGAACTGGATCTGCACGGTGTTGGCGCCCTTGTCGCGGGCGTAGCCGGCATGCAGCGGCTGCTGCACGTCGCCGGCGAAATGCACGACGAACTTCAGCGCCTGCGCACGCGCGGCCTGCGGCTGGCTGCGGTCGGCGAGGATCGCGGCCTGGCGGCGCAGCGCTTCGACCGCGCAGTTGCCGTCCGGGCAGTCGCGGGTCTGTTCGTAGTGGCAGTCGTTCTCGGCCAGGTTGACGTAGTGCCAGCGCGCGCTGCGCTTGCCCAAGTCGGGATCGTGTTCGCGGAGCTGGTCGGCCCAGTTGGCCACACCGGCCAGGGTCGGGTCGGGTTCGCCCTGCAGCAGGGTGCGGACCTGCGCGCGGGCTTGCGGGGTGAGCTGGGTGTCGGCGAGATCGGCGACCAGGCGGTGGCCCAGCGGACCCCAGGCGAAGGCGGCGGACGGTGCGGCGGCGAGGGCCGCGGCGAGCGCGGTGCGAACGAAGGGAGAGATTTTCATGCGCCGATTCTAGCCGGCGCCGACGACGCGGCCATGACGCGCGTCAGGTCTGTTGCGTTGCCGCTCAGCACGGCGGACGCCGCTGCCAGACGGCGTCGCCGACCGCGCCGAGCCGCGTCCGAGGACACGACCCGGCTGCAGGCTCAGAAATACATCAGATAGGCGACGCCGTAGGTGACCGGATCGAGCTTGGCCTTGCCGAGCGTGCTGCCGTCCACCTCTACGTCGCTGCGCATGCCGGTCCAGCGCGCATCCACGCGGATCGCGCTGCGCTCGCCGACGGCGAAATCCACGCCGGCATGCAGCGCCGGGCCAATGCTGTCCTTGAACTTCACGTCGTTGGACGAAAACGCGCCCTTGCCGTCGCTGCCGAGGAAGGCGGTGTAGTTGAGGCCGGCGCCGACGAACGGGGAGATGTCGCCGTTGCCGTTGAAGTGGTACTGCAGGGAGATGGTCGGCGACAGCATCCAGGCGCTGCCGATATCGCCGCCGCGGTCCAGGCCGATCTTCTGCTGGCCGACCAGGCCCTGGATCTCCACGCCGAGGTTGCCGCGGAAGAAGTATTCGTAACTGAACGACACGGCCGGCGCGACGTCGGCGTCGAAGCGCTGATCGCTGCCGCGCAGCGTGCCGTTGGACGACCCCGGCACCATGCCGTGCAGGCCGTAGCTGGTGGTGAAGTGGCCGGCCGACTGCGCCGCGGCGGGCAGGGCGATGCTGGCGAGGGCGGCGACGGCAAGGCGACGGAACAGGCGTGGCGGCATGGCAAACCCCGGTGGACGACGAGTGGGCGGATGCGAATCCCGTGTCGGCCCGGCGGGCGCCGATCCACATCCGTGTGGCGCGTAGTCTGCCAGAGAAGCGGGGCGGACGCGCTGCGCTCCGGCGAGGCCGCGTGTGCGGCCCGCGCGTCGATCCGGTACGGCCATGCTCCGGAATGGCGCCGCTGCCGCGAGCGGCGCCGATCCTGTTGCCGCCGGCGCCGCAGGTCGCAGCGGCGCCGGCGCCCGTCTCAGAACTTCATCACGTAGGCCAGACCGTACACCAGCGGGTCGATGTGCGCGGTGCCCAGGTCGCTGCCGTTGACCTTGACCTTGCTGTCGATGTCGATCCAGCGCATGTCCACGCGCAGCGCCGACTTGTCGGTGAGCGCGATGTCCACGCCGGCATGCGCGGCCAGGCCCCAGGAGTCGTCCAGCTTGAGCTTGCTGCCGGCCAGCGCGCCGGTGGTCTTCTCGCTGAAGAAGGTGGTGTAGTTGAGGCCGGCGCCGACGAACGGCGAGACCTTGCCGGTGCTGTTGAAGTGGTACTGCAGCGACACCACCGGCGGCAGGTGCTTGGTGCTGCCGACCTTGCCCACGCCCTTGACGCTGATGTCGTGCTCGAACGGCAGCGCGGCCAGCACTTCCACGCCCAGGTTCTGGTGCACGAAGTACTCGAAGGTCACCGTCGGGCGGATGTTGCTGTCGATGCGCAGCGGCAGGGTGCCGCCGGCCAGCGTGCCGTTGTCGGACCTCGGGTTGACCTGGTGGGCGCCGATGCCGATGGTCCAGTCGCCTTGGGACTGCGCCAGCGCCGGCAGGGCGCACAGGGTCAGGGCGGCGGCCAGGCCGGTGAGCAGGAGGGGGGAGGTGATGCGCATGGTGGAGTCTCGGTTGGGTGTGGGCGCAGTGTCCGGCGCGCCGCGCCGCGGCGCCTTGATCCTGATCAAACCGGCGTGTCCGGCGTGGCGCGGCCGGCCTGCTAGAATGGGATTTCCCCTTCCATCCGCCGCGCCAGGCGCGGCCGCAGGAGCTACTGAAATGGCAATCAAGGTCGGCATCAACGGTTTCGGTCGCATCGGGCGCAACGTGCTGCGCTCGGCGGTGCAGAATTTCGGCAGCGACATCGAGATCGTCGCCATCAACGACCTGCTCGAGCCGGATTATCTGGCCTACATGCTGCAGTACGACTCCGTGCACGGCCGCTTCGAAGGCGAAGTGTCGGTCGACGGCGGCCACCTGCTGGTCAACGGCAAGAAGATCCGCCTGACCCAGGAACGCGATCCGGCCGCGCTGAAGTGGGGCGAGGTCGGCGTGGACGTGGTGATCGAGTCCACCGGCCTGTTCCTGACCAAGGAAACGGCGCAGAAGCATCTGGACGCCGGCGCCAAGAAGGTGATCCTGTCGGCGCCGTCGAAGGACGACACGCCGATGTTCGTGTATGGCGTCAACGACAGCACCTACGCCGGCCAGGCCATCGTCTCCAACGCCAGCTGCACCACCAACTGCCTGGCGCCGCTGGCCAAGGTGATCAACGACAAGTGGGGCATCAAGCGCGGCCTGATGACCACCGTGCACGCGGCCACCGCCACCCAGAAGACCGTGGACGGCCCGAGCAACAAGGATTGGCGCGGCGGCCGCGGCATCCTGGAGAACATCATTCCTTCCAGCACCGGCGCGGCCAAGGCGGTCGGTGTGGTGATCCCGGAGTTGAACAAGAAGCTCACCGGCATGAGCTTCCGTGTGCCGACCTCGGACGTGTCGGTGGTCGACCTGACCGTGGAACTGGAAAAGCCGGCCACCTACGCCGAGATCTGCGCCGAAGTGAAGGCGCAGAGCGAAGGCGCGCTGAAGGGCATCCTCGGCTACACCGAAGACAAGGTGGTGGCCACCGATTTCCGTGGCGACGCGCGCACCTCGATCTTCGATGCCGATGCCGGCATCGCCCTGGACAGCACCTTCGTCAAGCTGGTGTCCTGGTACGACAACGAGTGGGGCTACTCCAACAAGTGCCTGGAAATGGTCAAGGTGGTGGCGAAGTAAGCCGCCTGGCGTCGTCCACAAAGAAAGCGCCTTGCGGCGCTTTTTTTGTGGGCGATGACGTGCCCGGATGGAATGGCGCAGGTCCCGTGCCTGCATGTCCCAAAGGGTATGACACGCTCCAGGTGTCGCACGCCGGCTTGCCGGACAGATTGTGCAGGTGCTTCCTGCCCCGGGGTCGATGTTCGTGCGGTCGCGGCGGCACTGTTCAGACTGGGGATCCGGATGGACTCAAGACCTGCCTGGCTTGAAGCCAATTCGGTGCACTGCTATTGCCGGCATTGCTTCGCGAAAAGCTTCGGATAGTTCATTCTGGGGTCGATGCTTTTCAGGGGAATGGGCGTGGTGTTTTCGATTTCCTTTCCATCGAGGCCGATAAGCCTTGCGTGACATTCCTTGTCGATCACCACAAGGCAGGTCTTGCCGAAGATGGATTTGTCTTTGACGAGCGTTGCGGATAGGTTGAAAAAAAGCCACGGACACTCGAATTCCGTCACGATCCTGCTGCCGTCCTCGTTGAGGATCGTCAGGCACGGCGGCTGATGATCGCGTTCGGGCAGCGCAAGGCACAGAATTTTCTTGTCGATGTACTTCGGATGTCTGGTCGAGGTCTTGCCGAAATACGAGGGTACCTGTCCCGCAATGTAATAAAATTCCCCGTAGTTATTGCCTTTCCTGTCGATCAGTACATCGCATGCCTCATAGCGGTTGAAATACCAGCTCGAAGATAGAAGGATGGGTTTGTCCAGAATTCTGTGAGTGATTCCCATGCCTCGTTGGGAGAGATCGAAACAGGTGTCTCCGCCGCCCTGTCCCCGGGTCGTTTCAAAATCTACCAGCGGTTCTCCTTCGGCGGTATATAGCTGGAAAATTTTGTGTGTGTAGTGATCGATGGGATTTTCGTCGTCGCGAATCCAGATCGAAAAGAAATACTCCGCGCCGCGCACGCGATGAACAGAAAATGGTTCTTCCCGGTAAGGGCCTTCCCATAGTTCCCGGCGTTCGTTTCTAAGCGTGTCGTAGAGGTGGATGCTGACCTGGGACAAGGGATTGTCCTTGTCCTTGGCCACTTGCAGCAACAGTCGTTGCGGCGTTATGGGGACTGCATGCAGGATGAGCTCGTCTTCAAGTAAGCGGACAAGGTTGCCGTTCCGAAGGGAGAAAATCGAGTTGGTAATGAATTTCCCTGAATAATGGATTTCTATCCAGTAATCGATCTGACGGTTGAAATCCGTTTCCCACTTGTCCCAGTTGTAGGGGAAGTGGCTTCCATTTAAATCGGCGAACGTCTTTTCGGGCGATTGGTAGACGATGTCTCCATTGCTTTCGATCAGGTATGTCTTGTTCTCTTCGCCGGCTGCGTAATACAGGCCAAGCTTTTCCAGCCAGAAGAAATAGAGGTCCGGGTACTTGTCCTGTAGCGTAAGGCAATCCATATCTGCTCGTTTTTTGAGTTGCAAATGAAGGGATGTTGGATGGTCATTGGCTGCGCATCGGCCTTGCGCGGCCAGTTTTCCGCCGTTTTCGTTGCGTCTTTATTGCTTTCCTCGACTTTCGCATGCAAGCAGGGGCGGTCGCTTGCCGCATCCACGATGATTGCATCGGTCCCAACGCGAGATCCACTCTTCATGGCCGGAGTGGTTCTGCGAGAGCCGATGGAGTCCTTGCGACGTGTTTCAGGCCCACCAGAGCATGTCGTCACAGTGCTCGTGGAGGTGCGATCAGGTCGATACTGCCCAGGGCCGGTTCGCTGAGGTGCGTGCGGCGACCTTGTCCAGGTGCTGGAGTGGTCTCGGCCATGCGACTGGCGGGATGCGTCTGTTCCCGTGCAGCGCTCGGCCCGTTCTGGCGCTGTCGCGTACACAGGTCGAGGCCACAACGCAAAAGGAGCGCTCACGCGCTCCTTTTGCGTTGTGGCGAGCCGCTGGCCCTGCCGCGGCGCGTCGGGTGCCGCAGGCTGGCTCGGCCTCGCGATTACAGCGCGTCGCGCGATTGGTTGCTTTCGGTCTGCTGGTAATCGGTGACCACGCCCTTGGCGTCGAATTCCACTTCCAGGTCGTACGACTTGACGTTGCGCGCGCCGACGCCATGCTCCTGCGCTTCGTTGATCGCCGGGCCGGTGTAGTAACCGGGCAGCATCCGCTTCAGCAGGCCGGTCGCGGTCTTGCGCGCCTTCTCGCCATGAGATTCGCCGGGGCGATAGCTCCAGGACTTCTCGTAGCCGCCTTCCTTTCCAGACGTCCTGGAGACGTAGTTGGGCTCGCCATAGATCGCGCGCACCTGCTCCTTGGTGGTCTTGCCGATGACGATGTTCTTCTTGACCGCATCGGCGGTGTAGAGATCCGGATTGTCGACCTTTTCGGCCAGGGCGGGAGCGGCGAAAGACCCGGCCAGCAGGGCCGAGATCAGCAGGGTGCGAAAGGGTTTCATGGTCATGTCCGTTTACCTGGGAAGTGGCGTCTGCAATCCAGAGTGCACCGGTCGCGTCGAGGCGATGCGTCGGCGCGGCATCAACGCGGCGCGACGAGCTTAGGCATGGCGAAATGACGCCGTCAATACAGCACGCACGGGCGTTCAGGCAGAGACGACGCCCTGCCGATGAGGTCGTCGCAGTCGTCGGCACACGGTCTGCGGGTGCCGCACAGGCGGCTGTGCCGACACCGCACGCGGCAGCCTGTGATCCGCTGCCGCTTTTGCGGTGGGCGCCAGTGTGTGCGGCCTACAGCGCCTGCAGGATCAGCGAGTGCCAGCCGGTGCGGTAGGTTTCGTAGCCGGGAGAGGCCGCGTGCGCGATGCAGTGCGGCCGGCCGTCGAGATCGATCAGCACGGCGCCGCGCGGCTGCTTGAACAAGGCGTCGCGGCCGTCGAAGTCGATCCGGTCCTGCAGCATGCGCCCGGCCGAGTCGGCCAGCACCCGGCCCTGCGCATCGACGATGCAGACGCGGCTGCGGCCCCATTCGGATTCGGACAGCGGCGTGCGCTGCACGATCGTCTGCGCCAGCGCGTCCCAGCGGAACACGATGCCCAGTACGCCCAGCACGCGCCCATCGACGCGACCGCCGTCGCGCACCGTGCATGCGTACACCAGCACGCGCTCGCCGTCGGCCAGCGCACTGGCATGCACGTCCTGAAAGCCGAATTCCTCGCCGCTGCGCGTGCGCATCGCGTGTTCGAACCATGGCTGCGCGGAGACGTCGCTGCCGACCGAGCCGAACTGCCGCGGCCGGCCGTTGGCGCGGATGCGGCCATCGCTTCCGGCCAGGATCAGGTCGAAGTAGACCGTGTACGAATCCAGGATCTGGCCCATGCGCCGCGAGGCGTAGGCCAGCGCCTCGGCATCGCTGTCGGCACGCGCCGCGGCGACCACCGCCGCGTCGGTGGCCCACCAGCGCACGTCGCAACTGCGCTCGTAGAGGTTGCGGTCGATCAGGTCGATGTTGCTCAGGGCCAGCTCGCTGAGCCGCGTGCGACGCACGTCGTCCTGCAGGCGGCCCAGTGTCTGCCGCATCTCCGTGCTGGTGCGCGCGGCGACCTTGTCCAGGTCCTGGGTGGCCTCGGCCACGCGTCGCGACAGCCCGTCCATTTCCTGCGCGATCACGCTGAAGCCGCGTCCGGCGGCGCCGATCCGCGCCGACTCGATGCGCGCGTTCATGGAGATCATGTGGGTGGTGCGGTTGATCGCGTCGATCCCCTGCAGCGAGCGGCGCAACTGGCCGAGCAACTGGTCGGACAAGCCGACGACGGCGCGAATATGGTCATCGATCCCCGCGTCGGCGGGGTGGGCGGGTAGGTTCATTCATGCTGCCGGTGGGGTGGGAGAAAACAGCAGACGGACGACGCGATAAGGGGTGTAGCGGCCGCCGGTGCACGGGACTTGAGGGCGGTGTGAAGACCGTTGTCGGAACGCCGGGCCTTGCGCTGACTGGGCTGCGGCCCCGTCCGTGTGCCGATGTCGGCGCCGAACTCGTCTACCATCTGCGCCAGGTCCGGCGCCGCCGGGCTCCCGGTGCGCGCCACGGGCGCCGCGCCACCGCCTGTGGAGATGTGAGACGAATGGACAAGTTGGTCGTGCTGGTGGTGTTTGCGGCGCTGGTGGTGCTGGCGCTGCCACTGCTGTCGATCGTGGCGCTGGTCGGGCAGTCGCGCCTGCGCCAGCGGCTCGCCGCACTGGAGGCGCAGGTGGCGCGGATGGCCGCCGCCACGCCTGCCGCCGCAACGGATCGCGCCGATTCCGCGGCCGCTGCCGCAGAGGTTCAGGCCGCCGTCGCCCAACCTGAGCCCGAGGCGGAGGGCATGCCGTTCGTCGTCGGCCTCGACCTTCCGCGTCCAGACCC
The DNA here is from genome assembly GCF_009192895.1 of Xanthomonas sp. LMG 12460. NCBI lineage: Bacteria > Pseudomonadati > Pseudomonadota > Gammaproteobacteria > Lysobacterales > Lysobacteraceae > Xanthomonas > Xanthomonas sp. LMG 12460. The sequence continues at coordinate 68,394 of NZ_NKUH01000022.1, forward strand.
GTTCGCCGAGCGCGCTGCGGCGCCACCGCCGCTGCCGCCGCCCTTGCCGGTGCCTCCCAGGGACGAGGATTTCGCGACGCTGGCCGCCGCGGTCGAACGCGCCGAGCAGCAGCAAGCCCAGGCGCGCACCGCCGCGACGGCCCAGCCCGCCGCGCCGCGTGGGCCGGATCCGATCGAACGGCTGTTGGGCGGGATCAAACGCTGGTTCACCGAGGGCAATGTCCCGGTCAAGATCGGCATGCTGGTGCTGCTGGCCGGCGTCGCCGCGCTGCTGAAGTACGCCGGCGACCAAGGCTGGCTGCGCATGCCGATCGAGCTGCGCTACGCCGGCATCGCCGCCGCGTCGCTGGCCGGCCTGGCCTTCGGCTGGCGCCAGCGCACGCGCAAGCGCAGCTTTGCGCTGGCGCTGCAGGGCGGGGCGATCGGTGTGCTGCTGCTGACCGTGTTCGCCGCCTTCAAGCTGTCCGGGCTGATCCCCGCCGGCGCGGCGCTGGCGCTGAGCATCGCCCTGGTCGCGGGCATGTGCGTGCTGGCGGTGGCGCAGGAATCGCGCACGCTGGCGGTGCTGGGCACGCTGGCCGGCTTCCTCGCGCCATTGTGGCTGTCCACCGGCAGCGGCAACCACGTCGCGTTGTTCTCCTACTACGCGCTGCTCAATGCGGCGGTGTTCGCGATCGCTTGGTACCGGCCGTGGCGGGTGCTGAACCTGCTCGGGTTCGGCTTCACCTTCGGCATTGGCACGCTGTGGGGCGTGTTGCAGTACCGGCCTGACAAGTTCGCCAGCACCGAGCCGTTCCTGCTGCTGTTCTTCGCCTTCTATCTGGTGATCCCGATTCTGTACGCGCGGCGCCAGGCAGCGCGCAGCACGCTGATCGACGGCAGCCTGGTGTTCGGCACGCCGCTGATCGCGTTTTCGCTGCAGGCGGGGCTGCTGCGCGGCGACGGCCTGCCGTTGGCGCTGTGTGCGCTGGGACTGGCGGCGATCTATGCCCTGCTGGCGGCGGCGCTGATCCGGCGCGCGAGCTTCGCGGTGCTGGGGCAGGCGTATGCGGTGCTGGCGGTGGGGTTCGCCACGTTGGCGGTGCCGCTGGCGCTGTCCGCGCGCGCGACCGCCAGCGTGTTCGCGCTGGAGGGGGCGGCGTTGGCGTGGCTGGGCCTGCGCCAACGGCGCTGGCTGCCGCAGTTCAGCGGCGCCGGCCTGCAACTGGCGGCGTCGTTCGGTTTCCTGGTGGGCGTGGAGGACATCGCCCAGGACACCCAGGCGGTGGCCAACGCCACCTTCATGAGCGGGCTGCTGCTGGCGCTGGCCGGCTTCGCCAGCGCCTGGTGCTACCGCCGTGGGCGGGCCGCCGTGCCGGCGCTGGGCTACTACGTGTGGGGGCTGTTCTGGTGGTGCGGGATCGGCGTCACCGAGATCGTGCGATTCGTCGACGCCGACGCGCGTGCCGACGTGCTGCTCGCCTGGGTCGCGGTCAGCGGCTGGCTCGCCGCCGAGGCGCAGCGGCGCTGGCCGGCACTGGCGCTGGCCGCGACCACGCTGGGTGGCCTGGCCCTGGCCTTGCCGCTGGCGGTCTGGCAGGCCGATGTGCACGGGCAGCCGTTCGCCGGGCATGGCGCCTGGGCCTGGGCGCTGTTCGCGGTGCTCGGCGTGCGCAGCCTGCTGTGCCTGCGCGACAGCGGTGGCGGCGTCGCGCGTGCGGCGCAGTTCGTGTGGTGGCTGGTGTGGCCCAGCGTGGTCGGGCTGCTGTGCACCTGGATCGCGCTGCACAGCGAGCTCGCCGCCGGCTGGCGCTGGATGCTGTTGCTGGCGCCCTGGTTGCTGGCGACGGCGCTGTCGCTGTGGCGCTGGAACTGGCTGGCGGCTCCGCTGGGTGCGGCATTCGCGCCGTGCCGCAGCGCGCTGCAGAGCACCTACTTCGGCCTGCTGTCGGTGGCCTGGCTGTACAGCCTGGGCCTGCCCGGCAGCAGCGCGCCGCTGCCCTGGGTGCCGGTGTTCAATCCGCTGGAACTGACCCAACTGGCGCTGCTGGTCCTGGGCGTGCGCTGGACCCGCACCGCGGAGCTGCCGGCGCTGCTGCGGCCCTGGCGCACCCAGCTGTTGGCCGGTGCCGGCTTCCTGTGGATCACCAGCGTCACCCTGCATGCGGTGCATTACTGGGCGGCGGTGCCGTGGCCCGGCGTGCTCGGCAATGGCGTGGCGCAGACCAGCCTGACCGTGGTCTGGAGCGTGCTGGGCGTGCTTGGCTGGGTGCTGGGCTCGCGGCGCGGCCAGCGCGGCCTGTGGCTGGCCGGCGCGGTATTGATGGCGGTGGTGCTGGGCAAGCTGCTGCTGGTGGACCGCGGCAACCTCGGCAACGTCGCCGGCATCGCCTCGTTCATCGCGTACGGGTTGTTGTGTACGGTGGTCGGCTATCTGGCGCCGGCGCCGCCGCGCGCTGCCGAACCGGCCGAGGAGGCCATCCCATGATCCGACGTGCGCTGTTTCCATTGTTGCTGGCCGGGTTGCCGCTGTGCGCGTTCGCGACCAGCCAGCGCGACGACTACGCCCAGCAGTGGCCGCTGACCCTGCAGGACGCCGATGCCGGCGCCTATCGCGTGCAGCTCGACGATGCGGTCTACCGCAGCGCGCAGCGCGCCTCGCTGGGCGACGTGGAGGTGTTCAACGCGGCCGGCGACCCGCTGCCGGCGGCCCTGTTCGCCGCCGAGCAGGCTGAGACGGCGCCGCGCCGGCAGCCGTTGCCGTGGTTTCCGCTGCCGGCGGCGCCCGACGGGCGGACCCCGGATCTGGAGCTGATCGCCGAGCGCGACAGCGACGGCAGTGTGCGCCGCATCCAGACCCGCGTGGCCGGCGCTGGCTCCGACGCGGGCGCTGCCGGCTGGCTGGTCGATGCCAGCGCGTTGCATGCGCCGCTGCGCGCGCTGTCGCTGCAATGGGCCGCCGCTGCGCAGCCACAGCAGGCGCGCTACCGCGTCGAGGGCAGCGACGATCTGCGCGACTGGGAGGTGCTGGTGGCCGATGCGACCCTGGTCGACCTCAGCAACCAGGGGCACCGGCTGCAGCAACTGCGCATCCCCATCGGCCGCGAAGTGCGCTATCTGCGCCTGCTGCCGCTGGCCGGCGCCGGCGCGCCGCCGCTGACCGGGGTGGAGGCCGAACTGGCACCGACGCCGGTCGTCGCCGACTGGCATTGGCAACAACTGGACGCGGCGAGCACCGATCCCGCGCAGCACGGCTATGCCTTCGTGTCGCCCGGGCGCTACCCGGTGACGCGCGTCGACATCGCCTTGCCCGGCAACAACGCCATCGAATGGCGCGTGCAGAGCCGCGACAGCGCCGAGGCGCCGTGGCAGGACCGCGCCGGTCCATGGCTGGCCTACCAGGTGGGCGGCGGCAGCCGCTCGCCGCCGCAGGCGCTGACTGCGCCGGTGCGCGACCGCTACTGGCGGCTGCTGGCGGCGCAGGACCCGGGCCGGCAGCGGCCGGCGCTGCGCCTGGGCTACCAGCCGGAGACGCTGGTGTTCCTGGCGCAGGGCGCGCCGCCTTATGCGCTGGCCGCCGGCAGTGCGCGCACCCAGCGTGCACAGGCGCCGCTGGCCGCGGCGTTGCAGGCCTTGCACACCCAGCGTGGGCCGCAATGGGCGCCGGCCACTGCCAGCCTCGGCGCGGCGCAGCCGCTGGCCGGTGCCGCGGCGCTGCAGGCGCCACCGCCGCCGCGCGACTGGAAGACCTGGCTGCTGTGGGCGCTGCTGGTCGGCGGCGCGCTGCTGGTGGTCGGTTTCGCGCTCAGCCTGCTGCGCAAACCCGGCGCCGGCGAGGGCACGGGCTGATCGATCCCGCGGCGACGGCGCGCACGCCGCGCCGCGCGCGGGGCAGCGCACCGTCCCCCACCGATTTGCCGCTGTGCGGCCGACGCCGGACAATGGCGGTTTCGCCGCTGCGCGGCGATCGGCCGAACGGCGTGCACCCGACGTTCCGATGCCGACGCCGATACTGCGCCGATGGCGCGGTTTTCCCTTTGCAACCCCACGAAAGCGAGCAATCACATGTCCATCCTGCGAATGACCGATCTCGACCTGTCCGGCAAGCGCGTGCTGATCCGGCAAGATCTGAATGTGCCGATCGACAATGGCCTGATCACCTCCGAACAGCGCATCCTGGCCTCGGTGCCGACGCTCAAGCACGCGCTGGAGCAGGGCGCGGCGGTGATGGTGACCTCGCATCTGGGGCGGCCCAAGGAAGGCGTGTGGACCCAGGAGGATTCGCTGGAGCCGGTGGCCATCCGCCTGGCTGCGCTGCTCGGCGTCGACGTGCCGCTGATCCGCGACTGGGTCGATGGCGTGGACGTGCAGCCCGGGCAGATCGTGCTGCTGGAGAACTGCCGCATGAACGTCGGCGAGGGCAAGGACGACGAGGCCCTGGCGAAGAAGTATGCGGCGCTGTGCGACGTGTTCGTGATGGACGCGTTCGGTACCGCGCACCGTGCGCAGGCGTCCACCCATGGCGTGATCAGGTTCGCCCCGGTCGCCGCCGGCGGCCCGCTGCTGATGGCGGAGCTGGATGCGCTGGCCAAGGCGCTGGAGCAACCGGCCAAGCCGCTGCTGGCGATCGTCGCCGGCAGCAAGGTCTCGACCAAGCTGGAACTGCTGTCCAACCTGGTGGACAAGGTCGATCAGCTGATCGTCGGCGGCGGCATCGCCAACACCTTCATCGCCGCGGCCGGGCATGCGGTCGGCAAGTCGTTGTGCGAGCCGGACCTGCTCGACACCGCGCGCAAGATCGTGGCCGACGCCAATGCGCGCGGCGCGGCGATCCCGCTGCCCAGCGACGTGGTGGTGGCCAAGCAGTTCATGCCCGACGCCGAGGCCACGGTGAAGGCGGTCACCGATGTCGCCGACGACGACCTGATCCTGGACATCGGGCCGCAGACCGCCGCGCACTACGCCGAGCTGATCGCCAAGGCCGGCACCGTGGTCTGGAACGGCCCGGTCGGCGTGTTCGAGTTCGACGCCTTCGGCAAGGGCACCGAGACCCTGGCGCGGGCGATCGCCGCCTCGTCGGCGTTCTCCATCGCCGGCGGCGGCGACACCCTGGCCGCGGTCGACAAGTACGGCATTGCCGAGCAGGTCAGCTACATCTCCACCGGCGGCGGCGCGTTCCTGGAGTTCCTGGAAGGCAAGACCCTGCCGGCGGTGGCCGCGCTGCAGGCGCGCGGCGCGTGAGCGCCGCCGACGTTCTGTTCTTCGACCTGGACGGCACCCTGGTCGATTCGGAGGCCGGCATCGTCGGCAGCCTGCGCCATGCCTTCGCCGAACTGGGCCAGCCGCTGCCGACCCCGGCGCAGTTGCGCGCCTGGATCGGCCCGCCGCTGCGCGACAGCTTCCAGCAGCACTTCGGCGGCGATGCGGCGTTGGTGGAGCAGGCCTTGACGCTGTACCGCAGCCGCTACGACAGCCACGGCTGGCGCGAGCACACGGTGTTCCCGGACATCGGCGCGGCGGTGGAGGCGGTGGCTGCGGCCGGTCACCGCTTGGCGGTGGTGACCTCGAAGAACGAACGCTTCGCGCGGCGCATCGTCGAGCAGTTGCCGTTCGGCGCCCGCTTCGAGGAGATCGTCGGTGCCAGCGACGACGGCGCGCGGCGGGCCAAGCCGGACCTGATCGCCGAGGCGCTGCGCCGGCTCTCTGTCGTGCCGGCGCAGTGCCGCATGATCGGCGACCGGCGCATGGACATCGACGGCGCGCGCCATCACGGCATGCGCAGCATCGGCGTGCTGTGGGGCTTCGGCGATGCCGAGGAGCTGCGCCAGGCCGGTGCCGATGTGCTGGCGCAGTCGCCGGCGCAGTTGCCGGCGCTGGTTGCGGCCTGAGTCGCCTGAATGGGCATGTGCGCCGGTGCGTTCGGCGCACATGGCTTGGCCGCGCATCGCGCGTGGCCTGATGTCATCTCATCCAGATGGCGCACGCGGGCCGGCGCCGGTTGGCGTGGCATGACCACATACTGTCCCGCATTGTCCGCTCGCTATGCCGGACCGCGCGTGCGTCTATGCCGAAATGCCATGCTGTGTGATGGGCGCGTGTGCTAGCTTTGAGCGCTTTTTCCAAGGATGCCATCATGATCGAACGCCAGCGCCGCACCAAGATTCTCGCCACCCTCGGTCCGGCCACCGACCCGCCCGGCGTGCTCGAGGATCTGTTCCGCGCCGGCGTCAACGTGGTGCGGTTGAACTTCAGCCACGGCGATCCGTCCGGCCAGGCCAAGCGCGCCGCCGAAGTGCGCGCCGCCGCGGCCCGCGTCGGCGCCGAGATCGGCATCCTCGCCGACCTGCCCGGTCCGAAGATCCGCATCGAGCGCTTCGCCCAGGGCAAGGTCTCGCTCAAGCTCGGCGACCGCTTCGACCTCATCGCCGACCCCAATGCCGCGCCGGGCGACGCCAGCCAGGTCGGCGTCAGCTACCTGGGTCTGCCGCAGGACGTGGCGCCGGGCGACGTGCTGCTGCTGGACGATGGCCTGATGCAGCTGAAGGTGGTCGAGGTGCAGGGCGAGCGCATCGTCACCAGCGTGCTCAACGATGGCGTGCTGTCCGATCGCAAGGGGCTCAACAAGCAGGGTGGCGGCCTGTCGCTGGGCGCACTGACCGAGCGCGACAAGGAACTGATCGGCATCGTCGCCAAGATCGGCGTGGACTTCATCGCGGTGTCGTTCTGCCGCAACGCCGAGGACATGAACGAGGCGCGGCGCATCGCCCGCGCGCACGGCTGCGACGCGGCGCTGGTGTCCAAGATCGAGCGCACCGAGGCGATCGAGAACCTGAGCGAGATCGTCGAGGCCTCGGACGTGGTGATGGTCGCGCGTGGCGACCTGGGCGTGGAAATCGGCGACGCCGAGCTGCCGGGCCTGCAGAAGAAGATCATCAAGGAATCGCTGGCGCAGAACAAAGTGGTGATCACCGCCACGCAGATGCTGCAGTCGATGGTGGAAAGCCCGATCCCGACCCGCGCCGAAGTGCTGGACGTGGCCAACTCGGTGATCGACGGCACCGACGCGGTGATGCTGTCGGCCGAGAGCGCCGCCGGCGCCTATCCGATCCGCGCGGTCGAGGCGATGGCGCGCATCTGCCTGGGCGCCGAGCGCCAGTTCGAGACCGAGACCGACTTCGGCATGGCCCCGCGCAACCTCGAGCGCGCCGACCAGGCCATCGCCATGGCCACGATGTTCCTGTCCCAGCATGTGGGCGTGCGCGCGATCGTGGCGATGACCGAATCCGGCGGCACGCCGCGCTACCTGTCGCGCTTCCGCGCCAAGGCGCCGATCTTCGCGGTGACCCGCCACGACGGCGCGCGCCGGCACATGGCGATGATGCGCGACGTGTTTCCGATCAACTTCGACAGCCGCGGCCTGACTCCGCGCGAGGCCGCGCGCGGCGCGATCCGCGTGCTGGTCGAAGCCGGCCTGCTGGCGCCGGGTGACCGCGTGGTGTTCACCAGCGGCGAGCACATGGAAACCCACGGCGCGACCAACACCCTGCGCCTGCTCGAGGTCGGCCCGGACGGCCGTGCCAGCGGCCTGGGCGAACTCTGAAGGACGCGGCGCGGCGGCTCCGGCCGCCGCGCCGTCGGCAATACCTGTTCGATCGCGCATGGAACGGCGCGGCGCCCTCCCGTTCCCTGATCGTGCGACACCCCCATGACGTCCCCAAGCGCGCACGCCGAACTCGGGCTGGACCTGCCCGAGCGCCCCGGCACGCATTGCCTTGAACACCTGATCCAGGCCTCGGCCACGCGCGAACTGGTGGTCACCGAGGATATCCGCGACCGCCGCGGCATCCTGCTCGTCGCCAAGGGCCAGCGCATCAACGCCGGCCTGCGCGAGCGCCTGATCGCGCGGCGCCTGCTGCGTCCGCTGGAATCCTCGCTGGCGTTCTGCGAGGAACTGCGCCCGAGCGAAGTGCAGCTGGCCGCGCAGCGCGAACTGGACGAACACCCGCACCTGCGGCAGTTGCTGGGCGAGCAGGCGCAGCCGGTGATGGCCATGCTGGCCCGCGCCCGCACGCTGGGCGCGCCGGGCACCTTGCTGACCACCCTCGGCCAGACCCGGCCGGCCGCGTTCTCGCACGCGGTGCGGGTGGCGATGCTGGTGGCCTGGCTGGCGGCGCTGCTGTCGCGCTCGGATGCGGCGATGCGCGAGGCCGCGGAAGTCGGCCTGCTGCACGATCTCGGCGAAATGTACGTGGATCCGGTGGTGCTGGAGATTCCCGAGGCGCAGCAGGACTTCGCGCAGTGGCGCATGCGCTGCGTGCACCCGGTGATCAGCGCCGCGCTGCTGGGCGAATCCGGCGTGTACTCGGCGCAGCAGGCCGCGGCCGCACGCGAGCACCACGAACGCATCGACGGCTCCGGCTATCCGGTCGGCGCGTCGGCGCTGTCGCCGTTGGGCCGGTTGATTTCCTGTGCCGAAGCGCTGGATGGGTTGTTCGAACGCGAGCAGGGCCATGCGCAGGCGCTGGCGCGCATGCGCATCGCGCTGCGCGTGGTGCCCGGACAGTTCCCGCGCGACGTGGTCGACCTGCTGACCGAGCGCCTGCGCGATTGCGCCCTGGAACAGGCGCCGGCGCACGATCCGCAGCACCTGCGCGAGGTGGTGGCGGCCCTGCTCGACGGCCTGGAGCGGGCGCGCGACGAGGCGTTGCGGCTGCAGCGCGGCGGCGACCTGCGCGAGGACGAGCGCGCGGCCTTGCAGCATTTGCTGCTGTTGATCGTGGGCTACATCATGGCCATCCACGATTCCGGCGCCGGCAAGATGGTCGAGCAACTGCCGTGGCTGATCGCCGCGCCGGAAGCGGCCGAGGAAGTCGATCGCGTCTGCTGCGAACTGCGCTGGCAACTGCCGGGGCTGCGCCACCACGCCGCGTTGCTGGCGCACCGCCGCGCGCGCAGTGCCGACGACTGGCAGCCCTTGCTCGATGCGCTCGACATCGCCTTGCCGACAGCGCAGGGCGCGCCTGCGCCGGTGCCGGCCGTGGACGCCGCGCCGCTGCAGACCGCGCAGGCCGAACAAGAGGCGCAGTGTGACGCAATGACGGATGCACTTGGCTGACGTGCCGGGAACATGCACGGTCTACGCCTGTAACCGCTTGCAATCCCCGCGGTAACGGAATGCATGCAGGCCGGCCCGGTATAATGGGCGTTCCCCCGCTGCAGCCATCAGGAACCGTATGAGCATCGAACAGCTTGCCGAAACCGCACAGGCAATGGTCGCCCCGGGCAAGGGCATCATCGCGATCGACGAATCCACCAGCACCATCGCCAAGCGCTTCGCCGGCGTGGGCATCGAGAATGTCGAAGAGAATCGCCGTGCCTACCGCGAGCTGCTGCTGACCACGCCCAAGCTGAGCGACCACATCTCCGGCGCGATCCTGTACGACGAGACGATCCGCCAGAAGACCAAGGACGGCGTGCCGTTCGCCAAGTACATGGCCGAGCACGGCATCATCCCCGGCATCAAGGTCGACAAGGGCACGCATCCGCTGGCCGGCATGCCGGGCGAACTGATCACCGAAGGCCTCGACGGCCTGCGTGCGCGCTTGGAGGAGTACTACAAGCTCGGCGCGCGCTTCGCCAAGTGGCGTGCGGTCATCACCATCGGCGAGGACATCCCGTCGGGCGTGTGCATCGAGACCAATGCGCATGCGCTGGCCCGTTATGCCGCGCTGTGCCAGGAGCAGGGCCTGGTGCCGATGGTGGAGCCGGAAGTGCTGATGGACGGCGACCACGACATCGAGACCTGCTACGAGGTCACCGAAGCCACGTTGCGTTCGCTGTTCGGCGCGCTGTACGAGCAGAACGTGGTCCTGGAAGGCACCATCCTAAAGGCCTCGATGGTCATTGCCGGCAAGGACTGCGACGAGCAGGCCAGTGTCGAGGAAGTGGCCGAGTCCACCGTGATGTGCCTCAAGAGCACTGTGCCGGCGATCCTGCCGGGCATCGTGTTCCTGTCCGGCGGTCAGACCGACGAGCAGTCCACCGCGCACCTCAACGCGATGAACCAGCTCGGCAACCTGCCGTGGCCGCTGAGCTTCTCCTACGGCCGCGCCATGCAGCAGGCCGCGCTGAAGCTGTGGGCGCAGGACATGAAGGGCAATTTCGCCAAGGCGCAGCAGGTGGTGTACGAGCGCGCCAAAGAAAACGGCCTGGCCGCGCTGGGCAAGTGGCAGGGCTGATCGGCCCCGCAACGCCTGCGAGGAACAAAAAACGCCGGCATCGCCGGCGTTTTTTGTTTCGGGGCCATCGTGTTGCGGGAGCCGGCAGCGGAGCTTGCGCACTGGTGGCCAGGCCGCAGGGCGCGTCGGCGAGGCACGCCGCGGCGCTCAGGGGGCGATCGCCGCTGGCGCGTGGAAGCGATAGCCGCTGTTGCGCAAGGTCTTCACCGGCAGCGGGCGTCCGCTGATCTCCTCCACGCGGCGCCGCAGGCGGTACATCTGCGTGTCCAGCCGCCGCCGGTCGTACTCGAGGAAGTTCACCCCCAGCGCGTCGGCGATCTCGCGGTGGCCCACGCTCTCGCCGGCATGGCGCATCAGGCAGGCCAGCACCAGCAGATCCTGGCGCGACAGCGGCACCGGCGGCGCGTTGGGAACGTTCAGGCGTGCGGCAGCCAGTTCCAGGACCCAGCGCGCCGCCGGTGGCGGCAGGGCCAGGCGCCGGCCCAGCGACGCCAGGGTGGCGGCGAGTTCGTCCAGATCGACGCCCTTGCCCAGGTAGTGGTCCACGCCGAGTTCCAGTCCCGCGATGCGGTCGCTGGCGGTGTTGCGTGCACTGAACACCACGATGCCCAGCCGATGGCCGGCACGCCGCAGTTCACTGACCAGTTCCAGGCCGCTGCCGTCGGGAAGACCGACGTCGATCACGGCCATGGTGTGGCGCGCCGGATCGAATCGTTGCCGGAAGCCGGCGATGCTGTCCACGCAGACGGCGATATAGCCCAGATCCTGCAGGAACTCGCCGAGTTCCTCGCACAGCACCGGCTCGTCCTCGAGCAGGATCACTTCGGACATGGAGTCGCGTCCTCGCGCAGTGCGGTTTGCTGTAACGTCATCGGCTGGCAACGGTGCGGTATGGCGAATGATGGCGCAATGGTGGCGCTGGCTGGTGGGCGCATGGCTCGTGGTGGGCGTGGCCGTGGCCGCCGACGCGGCGCCATCCCCGGTCGCGGCGCTGCCGTTGACCAGCGCGCACCAGGATGCGAGCGGGTATCTGCAGCGCCTGGACGATCCGCACGGCCGACTGGACGTGGTGCAGGCCGCCGCCGCGACCGGCTGGACCCGGCTGCCCGACGGCCTCAACGCGGGATTCGCCGACGGTGCGGTGTGGCTGCGCCTGCCTGTTCATGTCCAGAGTGTACCGCCCGGCGGCTGGATGGTGCGATTGAGCAATGCCTTGCTCGACGACGTGCAGGCCTACGTGCGGCCCGAGGGCGGCGCCTGGCGCGCGCTGGGGGACAGCGGCGAACGCGTGCCGCGGCGCGATTGGCCGGTGGATTACCGCAGCCCGGTCTTCCAGTTCGCGCCAACGCATGCGGGCGATTACGAGGTGCTGCTGCGGTTGCGCAGCAAGAACGCGTTGGTCACCCGTCTGGACGTCTGGCAACGCCTGCCCTTCGATAACCACTCGCGGCGCGAGGGGCTGCAGTTCGGCCTGTATTTCGGCTTCTACCTGTTGCTGCTGTGCCTGCACGTGTTGTTCTGGCTCGCCACGCGCGCGCGCATGAGTGGCCTGTTCGTGGCCTATCTCGGCGGCTGCGTGTTCAACGAAGCGATGTCCATCGGCCTGGTGCAGCAGGTTACCGGCATGCCGATGGCGTGGAGCGACACGCTGTTGGGCATCAGCATCGCCTGCAGTCTGCCGGTGGGATTCCAGGTCGCCAGCCGGCAACTGAACCTGCGCGCCTTTCATCCGCGGCTGGTGCGCTGGGGCACACGTCTGCTGTGGGCGGTCGCATTGGGTTGCGCCGTGTTCGTGCTCGCCGGCCACTACGCCTGGGGCATGCAGCCGGTGCAGTCGCTGGGCCTGCTGGAGATCCTGCTGCTGGCGGGGCTGGGGCTGCACCTGCTGTGGCGCCGCTATCGGCCGGCGCTGTTCTTCGTGCTCGCGTTCTTTCCGTTCTATCTGGGGGTGATGCTGGGCTTCCTGCGCAACCTCGGATTCGTCCCGGTCAATGCGTGGACCCAGTACGCCACCACGTTCGGCACCATGCTGCACATGACGCTGCTGAGCGTGTTCCTCATCGGCCGTTACGAGCGGCAGCGCCGATTGCGCGAACGGCGGCATGCCGAGGCCGCGGTGGCACTCGCGCGCAGGCACGGTCTGGCGCTGGAGCGTGACGTGGCCTTGCGCACCGCAGAGCTGCGCAACGAAATCGGCAGGCGGCAGGCGCTGGAGAACGACCTGCGCGGCTTGCTGCAGACCGAGCGCAAGGTCATGCAGGAGCAACGCGATTTCGTGGCGATGGTGTCGCACGAGTTCCGCACGCCGCTGGCCGTCATCATGACCTCGGCGCAACAGCTGGCGCGCAAGCTGGATGCGCCGCCGGAACGCAATCGCGTGCGCTGCGGCAACATCCGCGACGCGGCGCAACGGCTGCTGGCGCTGGTGGACGAGTATCTCGCCGACGACCGCATGGGCGAGGCGGCTTCGGAACTGCGGCTGCAGCCGTGCGCCCTGCGCGTCCTGCTCGACGACCTGTGCGGCGACTTCCAGCCGCAGCGCGTGGTCTGCGAGGTTCTCACCGACGACGATGGTCTGCTCACCGATACCGGACTGCTGCGGGTGGCCGTGCGCAACCTGCTCGCCAATGCCGACCGCCATTGTCCGGCGGGCATGGCCATCCGCGTGCGCGTCCGCGGCAGTGCCGGAGGGCTGCGGCTGGAGGTCGCCAATCCGGGCGAACGCATCGCGCCTGCCGAACGCGAGCGGCTGTTCCAGAAGTACTACCGCGGCGAAAGCGCGCGGCATGCGCCGGGCGCGGGGCTCGGTCTGTACCTGGTCCGGCGCATCGCCGAGCGTCTCGGGGGATGGGTCGGCCTGGCCAGGCAGGCACCCGACGAGTCGGTCTGCTTCGTATTGCTGCTGCCGCGCCGCCCGGATGCACAGCTCGCAGTGTCGCGCGTGCCGCCGGCGACGGATGCCTGATCGCAGGCGGCCGTGCGTATCCCGACGCACGCTCTGCGCCAACAGCAAAAACAATCGGGCGCGGTGGCGACCGATCGCCGCGCGTTCGTGCAGAGAGCCCGGTGCCGATTCGTGTGCCGGCGAGGGCCGTGACGAAAGCGGTGCCATGACCCGACGACACCGCCGCGCGGTGTCGTCAGGTCATTCCCGGCTACTGCCGGATGATGCAGCTGTCCGCGGAGGCGTTGGACGCGCCCGGGCTGCAGGCGACCGCCGGGGCGCGGATGCCGCCGTCGACGATCAGGATCGAGTCGGTGGCGGCCGTCACGGTGCCGCTGCTGCCGCCATGTGCCGCGGCCGCCAGTTGCCTGGCCGTCTCGTCGGCCTTTTGCGGACTGGTCTCTGTCGTGCTGCCGGCATCGCTGGTCACCGTGGCGGCGGCGACCGAGGTGTTGATCGCCTGCACGGTGGTGGTCGGCAACTGGACAGCGCCGCCGCCATCGCCGTTGCCGGCGACCACGTTCAACAGGCCATCGACGTAGCTGATGGTGTAGTTGGACAGCCCCGCGCCGGTGGCGCCGTAGGCGGTGATGGCGTAGTTGCCGACCGCAGCGCCGCTGCCGGCACCGGCACTGTTCAGGGCGACGCCGGAGACGGTGTCGCGGTTGAGCAGGCCGGAGACACGGTAGCCGGTGAGGGTGGCGGTGCTGCCGACGGTCTTGCTGGCATCGCTGGCGACGATGCGCAAGGTGGCCGGATCGACGCGCAGGCTGCCGTCGACGTAGTTGACGACGTAGTTGGACAGCCCTGCGCCGGTCGCGCCGGAGGCGGTGATGGCGTAGTTGCCGACCGCGGCGCCGGCACCGGCGCCGGCGCTGCCCAGGGCGACGCCGGAGACGGTGTCGCTGTTGAGCAGGCCCGAAACGCTGTAGCCGCTGAGGTTGACGGTGCCGCCATAGGTCTTGTTGGCGTCGTTGGCGACGATGCGCAGGGTGGCCGGATCGACGCGCAGGCTGCCGTCGACGTAGCTGACAACGTAGTTGGACAGCCCGGCGCCGGTCGCGCCGGAGGCGGTGATGGCGTAGTTGCCGACCGCGGCGCCGGCACCGGCGCCGGCGCTGCCCAGGGCAACGCCGGAGACGGTGTCGCCGTTGAGCAGGCCCGAAACGCTGTAGCCGCTGAGGTTGACGGTGCCGCCGTAGGTCTTGTTGGCGTCGTTGGCGACGATGCGCAGTGTCGCCGGATCGACGCGCAGGCTGCCGTCGACGTAGTTGACGACGTAGTTGGACAGCCCTGCGCCGGTCGCGCCGGAGGCGGTGACGGCATAGTTGCCCACTGCGGCGCCGCTACCGGCGCCCGCGCTGCCCAGCGCGACCCCGGAGACGCTGTCGCTGCCGATCAGACCGGAAACGCGGTAGCCGCTGAGGTTGAGGGTGCTGCCGTAGGTCTTGGAGCCCGAGGTCGCCGTCACTGTCAGCGTCGCCGGGGTGATGGCGATGCCGCCGGAGACCACGTAGCCGATGTCGTAGCCCTGCTGCGAGGACGCCAGGCCACCGATCTGCAGCATGCCGTTGCCGGTGGTATAGCTGCCGACGCCATTGCCTGCGGTCGCGTAGCGCAGCGACGATCCGAACAGCAAGCTGGGGTTGAAGGCGCCGCCGGCCGTGTAGGACGAGATCGTGCCGCTGACACCGTTGCCGTCGTAGGTCTTGTCGAGCCCGGAGAGGCTGGTGCCGATCGTCAACGGGGTCAGGAAGCTGCGCAGCAGCGGCGTGCCCATGTGTTCGTACAGGCGCCAGGTCTGGCCGGTGCCGCCGCGGTTGTCGATCGCCCAGCCGGCATCGGTAAACGTGGACAGCGTGTTCAACGCGCTCCAGGACCTGCCGCCGCTGATCGCATCGATGCTGCCGGTGTTGCTGCCCGCCAAGCGCAGGCCGGCGTTGATCGGATTACCGCCGATGTCGGTGGCGAAGAAGCTGGCGTTGATCGTGCCACTGTTGGTGCCGACCAGGCCGCCGACGGCGTTGCTGCCGCCTATGTCGCCGATGGCGTAGCTGGCGTTGATGATGCCGCCATCGTTATAGCCGACCAGACCGCCGAGATACTGGGTGCCGATCACGCCACGGCCGCCGGCATAGGCCGCGTTTATGGTGCCGGTCAGGTTGTAACCGACCAGGCCGCCCGCATACTCGGTGGCGGCGATGAAACCAGTGGCATAGACACGGGCCAGACTGCCTCGAGAGTTGTACCCGACCAGCCCGCCGATGTACGACGTGCCGGAAACATCGCCGACGGCGTAAGCGTCGCTGAGGCTTGTGCTGAAGAGGTTACCGACCAGTCCGCCGACATAATTGACTCCCGATGCGCCACCGGTCGCGTGCGCGTTCGTGATGGTTCCCCTGTTCGCCACTCCGATCAGCCCGCCGACGTAGTTCGAGCCGGAGACGCTCCCGCTGGCCTGCACATTGGTGAGGGTAACGGTGGACGCCTGGCCTAGCAGACCGCCCGCATGCGTGGTGGTCGCGGTGACGTTGCCGCTGGCCGAGGCGTTCTGGATCTGGCTCTGATTGGCGTTGCCGATCAGCCCGCCGACATGGTCGCCGCTGGCGGTGCTGGTGCTGGTCGCGCTGCCGCTGGCCTGCACGTTGCTGTAGTTGCCCTGGTAGTCGTTGCCGACCAGGCCGCCGACACTGCTGCCGCCGGAGACCGTGCTCGACGAGGACGACGCGTTGATCGTGCCGCCGGCGTTGCTGCCGATCAGTCCGCCGACGTAGTTGCCGCTGTAGGGGCCGCCGCTGCCGACCACGCTGCCGCTGGTCTGCGCGCCGGTGATCGTCCCGGCGTTGTTGTAGCCGCTGAGGCCGCCGATGAAGTTGCCGGTGCCGCTCATGGTGCCGGTGACGCGGATGCCGCTGAGCGTGCCGGCATTGAAGCCGGCGACGCCGCCCACGTAGGCAGTGCCGGTGACGGTGGCGCCGGTCAGGGCGAGGTTGACGATCCGGCTGGCAGCGCCGGTGTTGCCGAACAGGCCGACGTAGGACGTGCCGCCGCGGGCGATGGTCAGCCCGGAAATGGTGTGGTTTGTGCCATCGAGGCTGCCGGTGAAGGCGTTGTTGCTGTCGCCGACCGGACTGAAGCCGGCGCTGCTCCACATGCCGCTGGCGTTGCTGCCGGCGGTCTGGCTGGCATCGATGTCGGCCGACAGGCTGTAGTTGGCCGCCAGGTTGTACGCCATCAACTGCAACTGGTGTGCGTTGCCGATGGTGGTGCTGTACTCGCTGGCCAGGAACGGGCGCGTCTGCCCCTCGATCATGATCCAGGCCGGACTGCCGACGCCATCGCTGGCGACGTAGACGTTGCTGGTGCCGGCGAGCAACGCCCAGGTGCCGAGATTGCCGTAGGTGCTGTGGCTGTAACGGTTGTTGCTGCCGAAGCTGGTCAGATTGGTGGCGCTGCCGCCGCCCCCGCTGCTGATGGCATTGGCCTGGCCGGTGCTGTCGACGTCCCACGACGCATTGCTGACGCTGCCCGAATTGGCGCCGATCAGTCCGCCCACGTTGTTGTTGTTGGTGCTGATGACGGCACCCGTGGCGTAGCTGTTGCTGACGCTGCTGGAGCTGACGCTGGCACCACCCGCGTTATTGACGCCCACGAGCCCGCCCACCGAGGCCGTTGCGGTGACGCTGCCGGTGGCGTAGGTGTTGGCGATGGTGCTCTGGTAGTTCATGCCGACCAGCCCGCCGACCATGGAACTGCTGCCGGTCACGCTGCCGGTGGCGTAGCTGTTCTTGATCGAGCCGGCGTTCTGGTTGGTTCCGACCAGGCCGCCGACGGAACTGGTGCCGCTCACGGTGCTGGTGGAATACGTGTTGGTCAGGCTGCCGCCGTCGTTGTAGCCGACCAGGCCGCCGGTGTTGGAAGAACTGCCGGTCACGCTGCCGGTGCTGTGGGTGTTGCGGATCGTGGCGCCGACGTTGTTGCCCGCCACGCCGCCGACGGCGCTCTGCCCGTTGACGCTGCCGACGAACGCGCTGTTGTCGATCAAGCCCAGGTTGTAGCCGGCCAATCCGCCGACGCCGCCGGAGCTCCCGGTCACACTGCCGTCGACGGTGACGTTCTTGATCGCGCCCTGGCCGTAGCCGACCAGGCCACCGACGTAATAGCCGCCGGAGATGGAGACGTTGCCCAGGTGCACATCGCGGATGAGGCTGTTGCTGCTGGTGGTGCCGAACAGGCCGACGTAGCCGCTGGCGCCGGAGATGGTCAGGTTGTTGATGCTGTGGCCCAGGCCGGCCAGCTTGCTCTGGAAGGAGGACACCAGGGCGCTGCTGCGGGTGACGCCGGCCAGGTCGATGTCCTGGGCCAACGCATAGGCGCCGGGGCTGTTGAAATAGGTAGCCGCGTCGGCCAGCGAGTGGATCAGCGTGTACGCCTGCCCGTTGATCGCCAGGCTGGCGTGCGCGCCGCCGAGCGAGACGGGGGTGTTGACGTAGTAGTCACCCGTGCCGCCGACGGTGCCGTTGTCGGTGTAGCCGCCGTAGTTCAGCACCAGGCCGGCCGTGTTGCCGGTGGCGGTGACGGCGGCATTGAGATAGATGCTGTGGTAGGCGTCCAGGGTCAGCGTGGAGTTGCCGCTCCAGCCGATCGCCGCATTGACGTTGATGTCGCCGCTGCCGTTGCTCACGGTGCCCGGGCCGCTGGCGTTGGTGCTGGAGGTGAGCAGGGTGACGTTGGTGCCGCCGTTCAACGCGCCGCTGATGGTGCTGGCGGCCGCGCTGTCCACGGTCAGGTCTTCCGGGTCGACCAGCCAGGTGCCGGCGCTGCCGGGGCCGGCGCCCTTGGCGCCGACGGCGATGCCGGAGAAGTCGACGGTGTGGCCGCTGGTTTCGAGCAGGCCGCCGCTGCCGCTGCCGGCCGCGTTGGCGCGCAGCGCGCCATGCACCGCGGTGTGGCCATCGGACCAGACCACGATGGAGCCGCCGTTGCCCTGGCCGGTCGCGCTGGCATCGAGCAGCGCGCCGTCGGCGACCGTGGCCGCATTGGCGTGTTGCAACTGTTCGCCGCCCTGGTAGCCGCCGCCGATGCGCACGCTGCCGCCGGCCGCGGTGCCGCTGGCGTCGATGCGGCCAGCGACGTTCACCGCGCCATCGGACAGCAGCTGCACGCTGCCGCCGTGGGTGCCGGAGACATCGATGCGGCCGCTGCTGGCCACGTCGCCGCCGCTGCCGACCAGGCGCACGCTGCCGCCGGAGGTGTCGATGCCGGTGGCTTCGAGCGCGCCGGTGTTGTTGACCAGCAACTGCGACAACCCGGTGCTGCCTGCCTGCAGCAGGATCTGCCCGCCATTGGCGCGCAGCGTGCCGCTGTTCTCCACCGCCGCCGCCGCGCCATCCACCGACTGGCTGGCCGCCGCGACCATCTGCATGCCGATCGCGCCGGCCGCGTCCATGGTCACCTTGACCTGATCGGCGGAGAGCAGGCGGATGGCGCCGCCGTCGGCGCTGATGCTGCCGCGGTTGGCGACATGGTTGCCGACCAGGTTCACCGAACCGCCGTTGCCGGCGCGGATGCTGCCCTGGTTGACCACGCTGGCGGCGCCATGGTCGCCGCGCGCGAGCAGGTAGCCGTTGTCGTCGTCGCCGGCCAGGCCCAGCGAACTGGCGACCAGGCCGCCGACGTTCACCTGCGCGTGGTTGCCGAACAGGATGCCGGCGGAGTTGATCAGGAACACATTGCCGTTGGCGCGCAGGCTGCCGTCGATGACGCTGGCGCCGCGGCTGGCGTCGATCAGGTTGAGCGCCACCGCCGAGCTGGACGGCTGTACGAACACCACGCTGGCGTCCTTGCCGACGTTGAAGCTGTTCCAGTTCAGCACCGCCTTGGCCGCGTTCTGGTCGATCTGCAGCGTGCCGCCGTTCTGCGACACGGTGGCGCCGGTGGCGCTGGACAGCGACGGCACGCCGCTGGCGTGAGCCGGCGCGGCCAGCGCACAGGCCAGGGCGAAGGGCAGCAGCGGCGCGGACAGGCGCGCCGCGCCGGTGCCGGTGGCGCCGGCGTGGCCGGTGGCGACTTCGGAGGCGACCTGGAGCACGCCGAGGTGGCGGTTGAAGACGAGGCGGTAGATGCGGTTCATGGAGATCCCCAGGTCAGAAGGTCAGGCCGAAGCGGGCCCAGTAGCGCACATCCTTGCCGTCGCCCGGCTTGGTGGTGCCGGTGGGCTTGGCCGCGGCCAGATCGAACGAGAGTCCGTGCCAGTCGGGCAGCCGGAAGCTGAGGCCGACGCCGGCACCCTCGAAGGTGGTGACGCTGTCGTAGACCGCGCGGTTGGCGCCGTTCGGGTAGACCCGGCCGTAGTCGTAGAACACGCTGGCGGTCAGCAGCTGACCCCAGGCGCGGCCGCCGAACGGCGAGGCGGCGCTGGCGAAGCCTGGTGCGTCCACCTGGTACTCCAGGCCGGAGTCGAAGCCGCGGTCGCCGAGCGCGGCGCCGAGCGGGAAGGCGCGCACGCTGGTCGGTCCGCCCAGCGAGAACTGTTCCAGCGGGGTCAGGGTGTCGTCGCTGTACTGGCCGTTGACCCGCAACTGCAGCCGCTGCGTGGCGGTCAGCCCCTGCAGCCGGGTGTAGCTCAGGCGCGCGACGGTGAAGTGGCGGTCGTGGCGGGCGTACAGGTAATCGGTCTGCGGCGAATCGTCGTCGAGCGCGCCGCGCACGCTGAGCTGCAGCAGGTCGATGCCGTGGAGCCGGCGGTCGTCGTGGCGCACGCTGGTGCCGAGTTCGGCTACGTCGAATTTCTGCTTGGACAGCAGCACGCCCAGGCCCTGCAGGCGCGAGCTTTCCTTGACCAGGTGCAGCCAGCTCTGCACGCGCCAGGCATCGGAATTGACGAACTTCCAGTCCAGGCCCAGCGCGCTCTGCTGGGTCGGGCCCTGGATGTCGAGCGCGGCGAACGCGCCGTTGTCGAGGTTGACCACGCTGCGCGTGTAGGACGCGCTGGCGCTGAGGCCGTCGACGCCGGCGATCGGCACCTGGTAGGCGAGGCTGCCCTGCCAGGTATTGGCCGGATCCAGCGCATAGGCATAGCTGGCCGACAGGTGGTCGCCCAGACCGAGCGGGTTGTTCCAGTCCACGCCGAGCTGCGCGCGGTAGCGGCCGATGCTCGGGGTGCCGTAGTTGCTGGCGCCGACGCTGACCTGCAGCGGGCGCTCCTCGCTGGCCTGGATCACCACGTCGGTCTCGCCGGGGTTGGCGCCGGGCTTGAGCACGGAGGTGGCGGACACGCCCGGCAGGTCGCGGGTGTACAGCAGCGCCGACTGCAGATCCTGCTGGCGCAGGATCTGGCCCTGCAGGGCCAGGGCAGGGCTGGCGATCAGGCGGTCGTCGTAGCGGCGCGTGCCCTCGACGGTGATCTTGCCGACCCGGCCTTCGACCACGCGGATCTCGACCACCTGGTCCGGCCCCAGGGTCTGCACCGGCAGATATGCCCGGGCGACCAGGAAGCCGGCCTGGCGGTAGGCCTGGGTCAGCGTGTCGGCGATCTGCTGCAGTTGCGCGAAGCTGAGCTGGGCCGGCACCGTGCCGCCGCCGAGTGCGCGCAGGCGCGCGTCGGCCAGCGCCTGCAGGCGCGCCGGATCGATCTGCTCGCGCGGATGGTCGCCGACCCCGGTGACGCGGATCGCCTGTACCGCGATCGGCGCCGCGGCGTCGGTGGTGCTGGTGCCGGTGGCCGGGGCGGCCTCCTGGGCCAGTGCCGTCGCGAAGGTCAGCGTCAAGGCCAGGCCGGCGGCCCACGGAAGCACGAACAGGGCATTCGCCAGCGTACTCGGACGCGGACGGCAAGAAATCGTCATGATGTTAAGGTGGCGTTAGGGTTGAGGCTCGCGCAATGTAGCCTTCCCACCGCCGATCAATCTGAGCGAATCTGAGCGCGCGATCACTCTTTGCGCGGTCCCCTGACACGGTGTCGGGATAATCCCCACAGCACGCTGTGCCAGCGCCGGGCGCTGGGCGGCCGCCATCTCAGTCAGTGAATCAGGGCGTGCCTGCGCCCGGGTGGAACGCAGGCCCTGTGGTGATTCGCGGGTACTCGCCGGGTCTCTGAGAGCGTCCGGGTCGACCGCTCAGGCTGCAGTGGCGCACTGCGCGTCGCGCAACGCCTGCCGGTACGCCTTGGCGGTGACGTCGTTGTAGGCCACCAGGATGATCCGCTTGGGCACCGCATGCGCGCGCTGCCAGGCGTCGGTCTCGGCCACCGCGATACGCGCGGCCTGGTGCAGCGGGTAGCCATAGACGCCGCAGCTGATCGCCGGGAACGCCACCGAGTGCAGGCCCATCTGTTCGGCCATGCGCAGGGCGCGCCAGTAGCAGTTGGCCAACAGGGCCGGTTCGTTGTGGGCGCCGTCGCGCCACACCGGACCGACGGTATGCAGCACATGCCGCGCCTTGAGCTGGTAGCCCGCGGTGGCGCGCACCTCGCCGACCGGGCAGCGTACGCCCGGCTTGAGTTCCGGCAGGCGCCGGCATTCTTCCAGCAGTTCCGGGCCGGCGGCACGGTGGATGGCGCCGTCCACGCCGCCACCACCGAGCAGGGACTCGTTGGCGGCGTTGACGATCGCGTCCACGTCGAGCTGGGTGATGTCGCCTTGCCAGATTTCGATCTTCATGCGCCGATCTTTAGGGGAGCCGAATGATGGATGCGTGAGGGTGTCGCCACCCGCCGCCGCGCGCTGCCACGGCCGCTTAACCGGCCAGCGGCAAGACTGACGCGCCTCCATCTCAGCACTTGCGACATGAACCCGAACCCGCCGCCGCCACAGGTCGCCGATGCCCTTGCGCAGGGTCAGATCATCAAGGCGATCAAGCTGCTGCGCGCGCACAGCGGCATGGACCTGCGCAGTGCGAAGGAGCAGGTCGATGCCTGGCTGCTGGCCGGCGCGGCGCGCACGGTGACGGAGATGCTCGACCGCCACGCCTCCGCTGCCGCAGCAGGCGCGACACCGGCAACGTCGGCCCCGGCGCAAACGCCGACCGAGGAACGGCGCCTGCCGCCGGCGGCGGAACTGGCGCTGCGTCGCGGCGAGCGGCGCACGGCCGCCAAGCTGGTGTTCGAGCACTATCCGGACATGTCGCTGCGCGAGGCACTGGAGATGGTGCAGCGGCATCTGCGCTCGGCGCCGACGCTGGGGGCTGCCTCGACCGTGGCCGCCGGCGACCGCGGTGGGGCCTGGCGTTGGGTGCTGCTGGCGCTGTTGCTGGCTGCGGCGGCGGCCTGGTGGCTGGCGCGCTGAGGCATGCCGACGCGGCCAGTGGCTACAGCCAGCGCGCGACCTGCGCGCAGTAGCGCGCATAGGCGCTGCCGAAGCGTTCGCGCAGGCGTGCTTCCTCGTAGGGGATGACCACCCGCTGCAAGGCCAGCAGCGGCAAGGGCAGCAACAGCGCCGACCACGGCCAGCCGATCTGCACGCTCAGGCCGAGGTAACTCAGGGTCAGGCTGACGTACATCGGGTTGCGGGTCAGCCGGTAGGGCCCGTGGCAGACCAGGTGCGAGGGCGCGCGCTCGGGCAGCAGGGTGGTGCGGTCGCGCGCGAACAGCACGAAGCACCAGCACGCCAGCAGCAGGCCGGCGAGCGCGACGGCGCCGCCGCCCAGTTGCAGCCAGGCCAGCGCGGTGCCCTGCGGCAACGGCAACGGCAGCGCGTGCTGCAGGCTGGCGCCGAGCAGCAGCGCCAGCAGGAAATGCGCCGGCGAGGTCGTGCGCACCAGCAACGGCACGCGCACCTGCGCACGTGCGGGCGGTGGATCGGTGCGGTCGGTTCGGTCGTGCATGCAGTCCTTCCCTGGTTCGGTTGCGGCCGCGCAAGTTTACGCGGCTGCCCACGGCGTCCGCGCGCGCACGCGTCACGAATGGGCACGGGCGCGACCCGGCAGTGCCTCGTCGTGCGTGGCAGTGCGCGCAAACCCGATTACCCTAGCGCCCGTGC
Organism: Xanthomonas sp. LMG 12460; assembly: GCF_009192895.1. Classification (NCBI taxonomy): domain Bacteria; kingdom Pseudomonadati; phylum Pseudomonadota; class Gammaproteobacteria; order Lysobacterales; family Lysobacteraceae; genus Xanthomonas; species Xanthomonas sp. LMG 12460. The sequence continues at coordinate 91,532 of NZ_NKUH01000022.1, forward strand.
GGCACGTCGCAGACGCTTGCGTTCGACGTGTCGCGTCGTTCCGCGTCGATCGCACCCGACGCGCCGGTCGTTCCCCTTCTGCCACCACTGTCCCGCCTCATGCCAATCGCTTCCGCCAGCAGCACCGCCGCCCCGCGCCGCCGGGTCATCCTCGAAGACGACATCGACGGCTTCACTCCTGCGCAGCTGTTGCTGCTGCAATCGCCCGAGGTGGAGGTGCTGGGCATCTCGGTGGTCAGCGGCAACATCTGGCGCGACGAAGCGCTGGCGCATACCCGGCGCCTGCTCGAGATCGCCGGGCGTGGCGAAGTGCCGGTGCTGCCCGGCCCGGTGTTCCCGCTGCTCAACAGCGAGGTCGCCACCGAACGCTGGGAAGCGCTGTACGGCAAGTTGCTGTGGAAGGGCGCCTGGACCCGGCAGTGGGTCGAGCACGACACCGTGCAGAGCGCACCGCGCTACCACGCGCACGACGTGGTCCCGGACCTGCCGCTGGGCAATCCCACCGTGGTGCAGGCAGCCAGCGAGCCGGCCGCCTTGTTCATGATCCGCAAGGTGCGCGAGTTCCCCGGCGAGATCAGCATCGTCGCCACCGGGCCGCTGACCAACCTCGCCCTGGCGCAGCGGCTGGACCCCGAATTCGCAAGCCTGGCCAAGGAACTGGTGTACATGGGCGGCAGCCTCAATCCGCGGCAGCGCCGCGACAGCGTCTCGGCGGCGCAGTTCGCGCGCGAGTTCGTCAATTCGCCGCGGCGCGAATTCAACATCCGCTGGGACCCGGAAGCGGCCAGCATCGTGATGCGCGCGCCGTGGCGGCGCATGGTGATGGTGCCGGTGGATCCGTCCACCGCCACCGAACTGACCCCGCAGCTGCTGGCGCGGATGGGCGCCGCCGACACGCCGATCGGCCATGCGCTGCGTCGGCGCGAACCTGGCTTCCCGATGTGGGACGAACTGGCCACCGCGGTGTGGCTGCGCCCGGAACTGGCCACCGTCAGCGAGACCCTTTACGTGGACACCAACACCGAGTTCGGCGCCGGCTACGGCGACATCCTGTCGTGGGCGCCGGGCTACCAGCCGGGCCTGGGCGAGCAGGCGCAACAGGTGGTGCGCGAGGTCGACGTGGAAGCGATCGAACAGTTGCTGATCGAGCGCCTGACCGCGCCGCAGCCGCCGGCGCTGGGCGCGCCGCTGCCGGTCTGAGGCATGGCGCACGCGGATTTGCAGTCCGGTGCACGCCACGTCGTCCTGCCGCTCGCGTGCGGGGCAGGCGGGACGCCGGCCTGCGGTGTGCCGGCATGAGCGTATCCGTGCCCGACGACCGCCTCGCGCAGGCGAAGGCCTTGGTCATGGCAGCGTTCCGGGAGCCGCAGCGTGCCGATGCGCTGCTGGCCGAGGCCGAGGCACTTGTGCGCGCCGCGGCCAGAACGGCACCCGCCGATCCACGCCCGCTCACCTGTCTGGGCGCGGTGCTGTGCGATCGCGGGCACTACCGGCGGGCAGCGGCGGCACTGCGCCGCGCCGTGCGCCTGCAGTCCGACGATCGCAGTACCTACTTCAATCTGGGCGTGGCCTTGCTCAACGTGGGCCAGCAGGCCGAAGCCATGGCCGCGTTCCGGCACGCGGCCAGCCTGCGCGCCGCGCCGATATCGTGGACGGCGTACTTCGATCCGCACGCACAGTAGCGATGCCGCGCCGATGCGGCAGCGCCAGGGCGCATGCCTGCCGCTGCGCGTTTACGGCAGACCGGCCAGCCAGTCGTCGTCGCTGCCTTCGTTGATGTCGGCGAACAGCGGCGTGGAGAAGTAGCGCTCGCCGGTATCCGGCAGCATCGCCAGGATCACCGCGCCGGGCGCCGCGGTTTCGGCCACGCGCAGCGCGGTGGCCACCGTGCCGCCGCCGGAGATGCCGGTGAAGATGCCTTCCTCGGCGGCGAGGCGGCGCGACACCGTGATGGCGTCGGTGTCTTCGACGCTCAGCACCTCGTCGTAGACCTCGCGGTTGAGGACCTCGGGCACGAAATCCGGCGTCCAGCCCTGGATCTTGTGCGGCTTCCACTCCTGGCCCTGCAGCAGGGCCGCGCCGGCCGGTTCGGTGGCGGTGATGTGCACTTCCGGACGCGCGAGCCGCAGCACTTCGCCGACGCCGGTGAGGGTGCCGCCAGTGCCCCAGCCGCTGACGAAATGGTCGAGCCGGCGGCCGGCGAAGTCGCGCAGGATTTCCGCGGCGGTGGTGCTGCGGTGGTAGGCCGGATTGGCCGGGTTGGCGAACTGCCGGGCCAGGAACCAGCCGTGCTGCCTGGCCAGTTCCTCGGCCTTGCGCACCATGCCGCTGCCGCGCTCGGCGGCCGGGGTCAGGATCACCTTGGCGCCGTAGGCGCGCATCAGCTTGCGGCGCTCGATCGAGAAGGTCTCCACCATCGTCGCCACGAACTTGTAGCCGCGTGCGGCGGCCACCATCGCCAGCGCCACGCCGGTATTGCCGGAGGTCGCCTCGACGATGGTGTCGCCGGGCTTGAGCAGGCCGCGCGCCTCGGCGTCGAGCACGATCGCCAGGGCCAGGCGGTCCTTGACCGAACCGCCGGGATTGAACGCCTCGACCTTGACGTACAGGTCCACGTGCGCCGGCGCCAGCCGCTGCAGCTTGACGATCGGGGTGTGGCCGATGGTGTCGAGGATGTTGTCGTAGATGGCCATGGGCAAGGTCTCCGGGAATGGGGGGGCGGGTCAGGCGGCGTGGGCCAGGGTAGGCGCCGCCTGCTTCGGGGAAGGTGAGGGCAGCGCGTGCAGCGGGGCGGCGCCGAACCAGTGCAGGGTGTCGGCCAGTGCGGCCACCTCGCCGAGGATCAGCAGCGCCGGCGCACGCACAGCATGCGCGCGGGCGGTATCGGGCAGGTCGGCGAGGGTGCCGCGCACCACCCGCTGCTCGGCACGCGAGCCGTTTTCCACCAGCGCAAACGGCGTGCCGGCGGCGCGGCCGGCGGCGAGCAGGCGCGTGCGCACCGTGTCCAGGCCGGCCACGCCCATGTACACCGCCAGGGTCTGCCGTTCCTGTGCCAGTGCGGTCCAGTCCAGGGTGTCCAGCGAGGCCTTGCAGTGCGCGGTGACCAAGCGCAGCGATTGCGCGTGGTCGCGATGGGTCAGCGGGATGCCGGCGTAGGCGGCGCAGGCCAGCGCGGCGGTGATGCCGGGCACCACCGCGTAGTCCACGCCGTGCGCGCGCAAGTATTCCAGTTCCTCGCCGCCGCGGCCGAACACGAACGGGTCGCCGCCCTTCAGCCGCACCACCCGGCGTCCGCGCCGCGCGTGTTCCAGCAGTAGGGCGTGGATCTGCTCCTGTGCGACGCTGTGGCCATCGGCCGATTTGCCGACGGCGATGCGTTCGGTACCTGTCGGTATGAGCTGCAGGATCGCGGCGCTGACCAGGCGGTCGTGCAGGACCACGTCGGCCTGGCGCAGGGCGTGCAGCGCGTTGCCGGTGAGCAGGCCGGGATCGCCGGGCCCGGCGCCGACCAGGGTCACGCTGCCTGGGCGCAGCGGCAGCGCATGCTGTGCGGCGGTCTCGGCGGCAGCGGCATTGGCTGCGGACGCCGGCTCGGCCGGCACGGCTTGCGCCAGCACCCGCCGCGCGGCCGCGGCCTGCAGCGCCTGGCGGTTGGCCATGGCGTCCTCGCTCGCGGCGATCAGGTACCAGACGCTGTCCAGCCAGTCGCTGTCGAAGGCGCCGTGCAGCCAGGCCAGCCGTCCCTGCGCGGCCAGCGCATGCAAGCCCGGGGTCAGGGTCGGCGCGGCGACCCGTGGCAGGGCGCCGGCGGCGAGCAGTGCCTGCAGCTGGCGCTCGGCGGCCGCGCCGCCGCCGATCACCAGCACGGCCCGGTCGCGCAGGTCCGGATACAGGGCAATCGGGGCTGGACTCACAATGACGGCTCGCGACGCAGGGCAGGAGGGAGCGACGACCGTAGCGCCGGCTCATAGCCCCAGGAAATGACTTCATGCCCAAGGCAGATAGCTTTCGGTTATAAGGTGAAAGGCCGAATTCCACTACAGTCGAGCGTCCCGCCTGGCGGCGCCTCGCCCTCGTCCCGATGACGCTGACCCAACTCCGCTACCTTGTCGCCATTGCCGATGCCGATCTGAACATCACCCTGGCGGCGGCGCGCGTGCACGCCACCCAGCCGGGGCTGTCCAAGCAGCTCAAGCAACTGGAGGACGAACTGGGCTTCCTGTTGTTCGTGCGCAAGGGCCGCAGCCTGGAAACGGTGACCCCGGCCGGGCGCGAGGTGATCGAGCGCGCGCGCGCGGTGCTGGCCGAGGCCAACAACATCCGCACCTACGCTGCCAACCAGCGCCGCGAGAGCCAGGGCCAGCTGACCCTCACCACCACCCACACCCAGGCGCGCTTCGTGCTGCCGCCGGCGGTGGCGCAGATCAAGCAGGCCTATCCGCAGGTCAGCGTGCACCTGCAGCAGGCCGCCGAGAGCGCGGCGCTGGACCTGCTCAGCCAGGGCGACGCCGACATCGCCATCGTCAGCACCGCCGGTAGCGCGCCGGCGGCGGGCATCGCCGTGCCGCTGTACCGCTGGCGGCGGCTGGTGCTGGTGCCGCGCGGGCATGCGTTGGACGTGCCCAGGCGGGTGCCGGACATGGCGGCGCTGGCGGCGCAGCCGCTGATCAGCTACGAATCCTCGACCCGCGCCGGCTCTTCGCTGCAGCGCGCCTTCGGCCGGCTCGGACTGGAGCCGCGGATCGCGTTGACCGCGCTCGACGCGGACCTGATCAAGACCTACGTGCGCACCGGTCTCGGTGTGGGGTTGCTGGCGGAGATGGCGGTGAGCGCCAACGACACCGATCTGCGCGCGTGGCCGGCGCCGCCGGAGATTCCCGACTGCATCGCCTGGGCGGTGCTGCCGCGCGACCGCGTGCTGCGCGACTACGCGCTGGAGCTGGTGCACGTGCTGGCGCCGCAGATCGACACCCGCGACCTGCGCCGGGTGATGGAAGGCAACCAGCAGCCGGATTGGCCGGCGCCGCCGAGCTGGGAAGATCTGACTCAGACCATTACCAGCTAGAAGCCGGGAATGGGGAATCGGGACTGGGGAATCGCGACAGCGGCGTCCTTTGATCGATACGGCGATTGGCTTCGGACAGACGTCTGGCAAAAGAAGTAAGGGCAACGGCGTCGCGGCCTGCACTGGAATGAAGACCCCGCACCGGCGTGGCTGCCTGCCGTGCGCGTTGCCGCAGCGCGAGCCGCCGCCTATCATGCGGCCCCTTCTGCCACCCGGCAGACCGCGACCCTGGGCGTGCCGGCGGCTGTCGGTACCACGCCGCCGCTGTGCGGCCGCCGCCCAGGGCGCGTCGACTTTCCCAACGCAAGGACGCCCGATGCATCCTGTTCTTCAGCACAACCTGTTCTTCGTCAAGGAACAGGTCGGCATGTTCAAGGCCGCCAACAACTACGACGTGTTCGATCCGCACAGCAACCGCAAGCTGCTGGAATGCCGCGAGCCGAACCTGGGCGTGTTCACCAAGATCTTCCGGTTCACCGACTACAAGCGCATGACCCCGTTCCAGGTGGAAGTGCGTACTCCGGATGGGCAGAAGGTGCTGACGGTCAAGCGCGGCTTCTCGCTGTTCCTGTCCAAGGTCGAGGTGCTGGACGAGCGCGATCGGCTGGTCGGTTCCTTCAGCCAGAAGTTCTTCTCCATCGGCGGCAAGTTCGATGTGCTCGATGCCCAGGGCGCGCCGGTGTGCACGCTGCGCGGCAAGTGGACCAGTTGGGATTTCCGCTTCGTGCAGGGCGAGCGCGAACTGGCGCAGGTCTCGAAGAAGTGGGCCGGGCTGGGCAAGGAACTGTTCACCAGCGCCGACAACTACATGCTGTCGATCGCCGAGAGCCTGCCGGCCGAGGATCCGCGGCGGATCCTGATCATGGCGGCGGTGTTGTGCATCGATATGGTGTTGAAGGAGTGACTGTGAAGCCGGGAATGGGGAATCGGGAGTGGGGAATCGCAAAAGCGGGATTCCCGCGGCGGCGGCTCCCCGGCCCCTCACACTGCACGGCCGTGGCCATTGTGGGAGGGACTTCAGTCCCGACTGCAGGCTGCCGGAAGACCTTGGTACCTCACTGGTCCCTGCCGAGCCCTGGCCACTCAACGCTGCGCGGCTGCGCTTGACATCTTCCTTCTCCCCCCGGGAGAAGGTGCCCCGAAGGGGCGGATGAGGGTACGGTCGCCAGTGCCAGTACCCGCGCTCAGCGCAGCGCAGTTCAGGCGTCTCACACTGGGCGGCCGTGGCCATTGTGGGAGGGACTTCAGTCCCGACTGCAGGCTGCCGGAAGACCTTGGTACCTCACTGGTCCCTTCCGAACCTTAGCTGCTCAACGCTGCGCGGCTGCGCTTGACATCTTCCTTCTCCCCCGGGAGAAGGTGCCCCGAAGGGGCGGATGAGGGTACTGGCGCCAGCGCAAGTACACCTGCGCCAGCGTGGCTCGGGCGTCAGGCGTCCGTGCTCGCCGCCGGCAGCAGCACAGTGAAGCGGCTACCGTGGCCCGGCTGGCTGCGCACTTCCACCGTGCAGCCCAGGGTCTCGGCGGCGCGGCGCACGATCCACAGGCCCAGGCCGAGGCCGTCGCTGCGCGGGTCGGCCTGGCGGAAGGCCTGGAACAAGGTGCGCAGGCCCTCTTCGTCCATGCCGATGCCGCGGTCGATGATCTCCACCGCCACCTGATCGCCGCGGCGCCGGCAGCCGATCAGCACCTTGCCCTGCGCGGTGTACTTGACTGCGTTACCGAGCAGGTTGCCGAGCAACGTGGACAGCAAGGCTGCGCTGCTGCGCACGCGCAAGGACGTCGGCACGCTGCGCAGCTGCACGCCCTTGGCCGCAGCCTGCGGCTGCCAGGTGGCCAGGATCGGTGCCAGCACCTCGGCCAGGGCCAGGGTCTGCAGCGCCGGCAGGCGCAGCTCGCCGGCGGCGGCGTTGGTGGCGAGCTGGTCGAGCCCGCTGGCGACCTGGTTCAAGGCGGTACGTGCGGTCTCCAGCGCACCATCCTGCGCCGCGTCCTGCTGGCGCTGCAGCTTGCTCAGCGCGTACGACGCGGTGCGCAGCGGGGTCTTCAGGTCGTGGCCGGCGATGGCCATCAGGCGACTGCGGTAATGGTTGGATTCCTGCGCCAGATGCAGCGCCTTGCGCAGTTCCAGTTGGCCCATCGCCTGCCGCGCCAGCGCGCGCAGCGCTTCGATCTGCTCGTAGCTGAGCTGGCGCGGGCGCCGGTCCAGCACGCAGACGGTGCCCAGGGCCAGGCCGTCGGAGGTCTTCAGCAGCGCGCCGGCATAGAAGTGCAGGCGCATCTCGCCGGTGACCAGCGGATTGCAGGCGAAGCGCGGATCCTCGCGGGTATCCGGCACCAGCAGCAGGTCGTCCTCGAGCAGGGCGTGCGCGCACAGCGAGGTCGCCAGCGGCGTTTCGCGCGTGCCCAGCCCGATCTCGCTCTTGAACCACTGGCGCTCGCTGTCGATCAGGTTGACCACCGCGATCGGCGCCTGGCAGATCAGCCCGGCCAGCCGGGTGATGTCGTCGAACGCCGGCTCGCGCGGGGTGTCCAGGATCGCGTAGCTGTGCAAGGCGTCCAGCCGCAGCGCTTCGTTGCGGGGCTTGGCCGCGCAATAGACCGGGTCGGCGGCGGGTTCGACGGGAGACATGCGGCGCGACTCGGGCGGAAAGGCACGCAGTCTATGGTACCTGTCACGGTTTTTGCCGACGCGGCGTTCACACGGTGCTCGCGTGCGCTGCACCTGCGCTTAGCGAATCGGCTGCGCCGGCGGTGTCGCCTGGTCAGCCCACCCAGCGGCCCTCCGCGTCGACCAGCGGCGTCCCGTCCTCCTTGGCGAAGGCGCCGCGCTGCGGCGACGGCAGGATCTCCAGCACGGTCTCCGACGGCCGGCACAGGCGCGTGCCCAGCGGGCTGACCACGATCGGCCGGTTGAGCAGGATCGGGTGCTGCAGCATGGCCTCCAGCAGCGCGCCATCGTCCAGCGTCGGGTCGTCCAGCCCCAGCTCGGCGTAGGGCGTGCCCTTCTGCCGCATCAGGTCGCGCAGCGGCAGCCCGCTGGCCGCCGCCAGCGTCTGCAGGGTGGCGCGGTCGGGCGGGGTCTTCAGGTATTCGATCACGGTCGGCTCGACGCCGCTGTTGCGGATCAGCCCGAGCACGTTGCGCGAGGTGCCGCAGGCGGGGTTGTGGTAGATCGTGATCGTGGGCATGGGTCGGCTCGCTGAGTGGGACGGAACAAGGCTGGCCGTGCCGGAATCCTGCACGCGGCCGCGGCCGATGGTGCCGCAATCGGGGCGCCATGCAAGCGCCGCGCTCGCCGGACACGGCGGTGCGCGGCGCCCGCGATGGTCGCCGCCGCGTCGGAAACGCCGGCCCGTCGTCGATCTGCAGAGAGCGCATGGTCCGGCCAGGCACCTTGCCGGGCGCCTGGGCGGCGGCAGGACGATGGCGATGCGGCCGTGCTCCGGGGGCGGTAGCGGCCGCTGGGGCTTCGGTCTACCGACCGAGAACGCTGCCCGCCCGGCACCGCCACGACGTGCATGCGTCACTTCGCCGCACAGGGCATCGCACGCGTTTCAATGGCCGTCGCACCCTCTAGAATGCGCCGATGGTCCGTCTCCGCCAGTTGCCGTCGTGTTGGGCCGCGCTCGCCGCATTGGCGCTCGGCCTGCTGCTGCTGGCGCCGCCGATCAGCCAGTGGCGGCAGGCGCAGGCCGAGGCGGCGGCGTTGCAGGACCAGGCGCTGTGCACCAGTAGCGGCCTGCGCCTGGCGGCGCTGGCGGGAGCCGTTTCGGCGGCGCATGGCGGCCACCACGACGATGCCGGCCTGGCGCACGCGCCGGCCTGCGATTACTGCCTGCTTGCCGCGCGTCTGCTGCCGTGGGTAGTCCTGTTGCTGGCGTTGCTGCCCTGGCGCTGTCCGCCAGTGCCGGTGGCGGCGCGGCACAGCCTTGTCGTCACGGTCACCGCACGCCGTGCACACCCGGTACGTGGGCCGCCGCTGTTCTCCTGATCCACGGGTTGCCGTTTCCGTGCCGCGGCATCGCTGCGGCACGCCCTCGTGCCGATGGAGTTTTCGCCATGTTCCGTTTTCCTGCCATGCCACCGGTGGTGGCGTGCTGTTGTGTGTGTCTCGCCGCGGCCGCGCCCGCCCATGCCGCCGACGCGCCGCCCGGCGCCGCCGGCGATTCCGTGCTGACCCTGGGCAAGGTCCAGGCCGTCTCGCCGCTCGCCGCCGGTTCCAGCGCGCGCAGCGTGTTCAGTTCCGTCGACATCCTCGGCGGCGATCTGCTGCAGGACCAGCATGTGGACTACAGCTGGGAGTTGCTGATGCGCGCGCCCGGCGTACAGGTGACCCAGTTCAAGATGGGCACCGACGCCGGGCGCTTCTCCTTCCGCGGCTTCAACGGCGAAGGCCGGATCAATGCGGTCAAGTTGCTGATCGACGGCGTGCCCAGCAACGACAATGCCGGCGCCATGCCGTACCTGGATGCGGTGTTCCCGCTGGACATCGCCGCGATCGAGATCGTGCGCGGCACCAACGACCCGCGCTACGGCCTGAACGCGATCGCCGGCAGCGTCGACGTGCTGACCCGCAGCGGCGGCAACGACGGCCGCGCCAGCGTCACCGTCGGCAGCTTCGGCACCCGCGAGGTGCAGGCGACGCAGGGCATCGAGCGCGGCGCCTGGAGCCAGAACTACTTCGCCGCCTGGCGCGACAGCGACGGCTACCGCGACCACGCCGACGCGCGCAAGCATGCGTTCGCCGGCAAGTGGTTCTACACCGATCCGGACGGGCGCTGGCGTGCCGGACTCAGCGCGCGCGACTACCGCAACACGGCGCTGGAGGCGGGGTATCTGGACTACGCCACCGCGCAGCGCGCGCCACGCAGTTCGCCCGACTACGCGCGCGACGACCGCAGCCAGCGCCACACCACGCAGGTGTCGCTGCACCTGGACGCGCGCCTAGCCGAGACCGTGCAGGGCAGCGCCAAGGCGTACTGGAACCGCTACGACAATCAGCGCTGGGTGCGCTTCACCGCGGCCGGCGCGCAGCAGGAGCGCGACACCGACGAGCGCCAGCGCGGCATGCTGGCCAGGTTCAGCTGGCGCCCGGCGCTGGCGCGTGCCGACGCCTTTGCGCTGGAGGGCGGGGTCGACGCGCAGTGGCAGGACAATATCTCGCAGCGCTACCGCACTGTGGCGCGCGTGCGCACCGCGCCGTTGCGCGACTGGGACTTCGATCTGCATACCGAAGGCGCCTACGTGCAGGCGGTGCTGCGCCCGACCGAACGCCTGCAACTGGTGCCGGGCTATCGGGTGGATCGCGTCGGCGGGCAGTTCCGCGACCTCGCCAGCGGCGCGCGCTATCCGACCTACGCCTACGGCACGATCCGCCAACCCAAGTTGAGCGCGGTGTACGCGCTGACCGCGCAGGCAAGCCTGTACGCCAACATCGGCCGCACCTTCCAGATCGGTAGCGGCAACGGCGCCTACCGCACCCAGGCGCGCAACCTGGCGCCGTCCTACAACGATGGCTGGGAGACCGGCCTGAAGTTCGCCGGTGCGCAGCAGCGCTGGGACGCACGCGTGGCTTACTGGGAGCAGCGCGCCTCCGACGAAGTGGCCACGATCCTGGGCGTGAACGGCAGTGTCGGCACCGGCGAGGTCGGCAACGTCGGCAAGACCCTGCGCCGCGGCTGGGATGCGCAACTGAACCTGCGTCCGGACGAGCACTGGACGCTGTGGCTGGCGTATTCGCGGCAGCGCGCGGTCATCGTCACCCCCGACCCGAGCGCGCCGGCCACACGCGGCAAGGAAATCGAGAACGTGCCGCACTACCTGGCCAACGCCGGCATCGACTGGCAGGCCACGCCGCGGCTGACACTGTCGGCCTGGGGCAACGCACAGGGCGATTACTACGTGGAGCGCAGCAACACCCTGGGCCGCTACGGCGGCTACGCGCTGGCCAATCTCGGTGCGACCTGGCGCTGGCGTGCGCAGCGCGAAGTGTCGCTGCAACTGAAGAACCTGACCGACCGGCACTACGTCTACGCCTGGTACGACAGCGGCTCCTCCGGCTACTCGCCCGGCGACGGCCGCTCGCTGTACGCCACGCTGAGCTGGGGCTGGTGATGGCGACGCACTCTCCCGCGTCCGCTGTGGTGCCGGCACGCTTCTACCGCGCCGTGTGGCGCTGGCATTTCTATGCCGGCCTGCTGGTGCTGCCGCTGCTGGTCTGGCTGGCGCTGACCGGCGCGGCCTTCGTCTATCAGCAGCCGATCGACGGCTACTTCCACCGCGCGCTGAAGACCGTGTCGGTACCCGCCCACGCGCAGACACTGGCGCCGCAGCGGCTGCTGGACGCGGCGCTGGCCGCGCAACCCGGCCAGGCACTGCGCTACACCACGCCGCCGCGGCGCGATGCCTCGGCGGAATTGACCATCGCCACCGCCGATGGCCGCCGCCAGGTCGTGTACGTGGATCCGTACCGGGCGCGGGTGCTGGGGCAGTTGCCCGAGCACGGCACCGTGGCCTGGACGATCCGCCGCCTGCACAGCCTCGACTATGTCGGCTGGTTCGCCAACGCGCTGATCGAGGTGGCGGCCGGCTGGGCGATCCTGCTGGTGTTCACCGGCGTGTACCTGTGGTGGCCGCGCGGGCGCCGCGGCGGCGTGACTACGGTGCGCGGGCGGCCGGCGCAGCGGCTGTTCTGGCGCGATCTGCATGCGCTTACCGGCAGCGTGGTCGGGGTGCTGCTGCTGTTCCTGGCGCTGACCGGGATGCCGTGGTCGTGGTTCTGGGGCGCGCAGGTCAACCGCCTGGCCAATGGTCATCACTACGGCTATCCGTCCGGGCTGCGGGTGGACCTGCCGATGTCGACGCAGCGGCTGAGCGACAGCGAGGTGCCGGCGTGGTCGCTACGCCAGGCGCGCCTGCCGCAGTCGTCGCCGCCGGCCGCGGACCCGCACGCGGCGCACGGCGCGCATGGCGGACACGAGGAGCATGGCGAACATGGCGACATGGCCGACATGCCGGACGCCATGCCGGCGGCGGGCGCGATCGGTCTGGATGCGGCGGTGGCGCGATTCCAGGCGCGTGGCATCGCGCCCGGCTACAGCGTCGCGCTGCCGCGCGGCGCACGTGGGGTCTATACCGCTTCGGTGTATCCGCCGGACCTGGCGCAGCAGCGGGTGATCCACTTGGACCAGTACAGCGGCCAGTTGCTGCTGGACATGCGCTACGCCGACTACGGCCCGCTGGCCAAGACGCTGGAGTGGGGCATCAACGTGCACCTCGGTCAGGAGTACGGTGCGCTCAACCAGATCGTGCTGATCGTGGCCTGCCTGGGCATCGTGCTGCTGTGCGTGAGCGCGGCGGTGATGTGGTGGAAGCGGCGCCCGCAGGGCGGGCTCGGGGTGCCGCCGCTGCCGGCGGACCGGCGCACGCTGCGCGGCGTGGTTGCGCTGCTGGTGCTGGGCGGGATGCTGTTTCCGCTGGTGGGTGTGTCCTTGCTGCTGATGCTGGCGCTGGACTGGGTGCTGGTGCTGCGGCGGGAGCCGGTGGTGGCGGCTTAGCAGGTCGATGTCGGAATGTGCTGTGATGCTGCCGCGATAAGCCGATCCATCGGCGCATCCGACTTGTTGCAGTCGGGACTGAAGTCCCTCCCACAAGGCGCAGCCAGTGCTGTCGGCACCCGCAGGAGATAGGGATTCTGAGCCGTAGAAGCGGCTTCAGCCGCGACCGGGCGTTCCCATGAAACCCGGTCGCGGCTGAAGCCGCTCCTAAGGAAAAGACGCGGTGTGGCCGGTAACGCCTGTCGCAGTTGACGCCGCGCCTACAAAGAGCCCGAACATGTGCTGGCGCGTCTCACAGATCCTCGTGGATCCCGCATTCGCGCTTGAGGCCGAAGAAGCGGGTGTCTTCCTCGCGCATGCCCGGTTCCCAGCGGCGGGTGGTGTGGAAATCGCCGATGGAGACGTAGCCCTGTTCCCACAGCGGGTGATAGGGCAGGTCGTGCTGCTGCATGTATTGCCACAGGTCGCGATCGCTCCAGTCGGCGATCGGATTGATCTTGTAGCGATCGCCGCGCTTCTGCACGAACGGGGTCTGCGCGCGGCTGTCGGACTGGCTGCGGCGCAGGCCGGTGAACCAGGTGCCGACCCTCAGTTCGTCCAAGGCGCGACGCATCGGCTCGACCTTGCGCAGATTGTTGTACTGCTCGATGCCGACCATGCCCTGTTCCCACAGGCGGCCGTGGCGCGCTTCCATCCAGGCGCGGCTGACCAGCGGGCGGTAGATCTTGAGATTGAGCTTGAGCCGCTCGGTCAGCGCGTCGGCGAAGCGGTAGGTCTCGGCGAACAGGTAGCCGGTGTCGATCAGGATCACCGGGATGTCCGGGCGCTGCCGGGTCAGCAGGTGCAGGGTGGCGGCCGATTGCGCGCCGAAGCTGGATGACAGCGCCGCTTCGGCCGGGCCGTGCTGCAGCGCCCAGGCCACGCGCTCGGGCGCGGACAGCGTCGCCAGCAGCGCATTGGCGGCATCGAGATCCAGGGCCGGCACCGGTGCGTTGGCGGAGGCGTCTTGGGAGGCGGCGGGCAGAGCGCTCATGCGTGCAGTTCCGACGGAATCAGGTGACGGTGGGTGGGATAGGCGGGCAACTCGACCACGCCGGTGCGGTGCAGGAAATCGCCGAAGCGCTCGTCCTCATGCCGCTCGTTGGCATAGCGCGCGAACAGCGGTTCCAGCGCGGCGAGGATCTCCGGCTCGGCGATGTTCTCGCGGTACAGGGTGTTGAGGCGCTGCCCGCGGTGGTCGCCGCCGAGCATCAGGTTGTAGCGGCCCGGCGCCTTGCCGACCAGGGCGATCTCGGCCAGGTAGGGCCGCGAGCAGCCGTTCGGGCAGCCGGAGAGGCGCAGCAGGATCGGCGCGTCCTGCAGGCCGTGGCGCGCCAGCAATGGCTGCAGCTGCGCGGCGAACGCCGGCAGGTAGCGCTCGGCCTCGGCCATCGCCAGGCCGCAGGTGGGCAGGGCCACGCAGGCCATGGCCGCGCGCGCCAGCGCGGTGGGTGCGCGGTTGCCGGCGTCCAGCGCATGCGCGCGCACCAGCGCGTCGATCGCCTCGCGTTGCGCGGCGGGAACGCCGGCGATCACCAGGTTCTGGTTCGAGGTCATGCGGAAGTGCGCGCCGTCGCCGGCGTCGCGCAGCTGCGTGGCGATCGCGCGCAGGCCGCTGAGGTGCTGTGCGCCGTCGGCGTGGTCGGCGATGCGCCCGGCCGGCAGCGACAGGGTCAGGTGCCAGCGGCCGTCCTCGCCAGCCTGCCAGCCGGCGCGGTCGCCGTTGTGCTCGAAGGCGAAGTCGCGCGTGGGCTGCAGGCGCACGCCGGCACGGCGCTCGATCTCCGCCAGCACCGTCTCCAGGCCGTGGTCGTCGATGGTGTACTTGAAGCGCGCGCGCTTGCGCACGGTGCGGTTGCCCAGGTCGCGCTGGGTGGTGACCACCGCGGTAGCGACATCCAGCAGGTGCGCGCGGTCGATGAAGCCGACCACGTTGGCCACGCGCGGGTAGGTCTCCGCATCGCCATGGCTGGCGCCCATGCCGCCGCCGAGGCTGACGTTGTAGCCGACCAACGTGCCGTCGGCGTCCAGCACCCCGATGAAGCCGAGGTCGTTGGCGAACACGTCGACGTCGTTGATCGGCGGCAGCGCGAAGCCGATCTTGAACTTGCGCGGCAGGTAGGCGTTGCCGTAGATCGGCTCGTCCTCCTGGCCGCTGCCGGCGACCTGCTCCTCGTCCAGCCAGATCTCGTAGTAGGCGCGGGTATTGGGCAGCAGGTGTTCGGACACGCGCGCGGCGTCGGTGTAGAGCGTGGCGTGCGCCTGCGAGGCGAGCGGATTGGCGGCGACCTGCACGTTGCGGTTGACGTCGCCGCAGGCGGCCAGGGTATCGATCAGCGCGGCGTTGATCGCCTGCATGGTCGCCTTCAGCTCGCGCTTGATCACCCCGTGGAACTGGAACGCCTGGCGCGTGGTGACGCGCAGCGAGTGGTTGCCGTAGGTGGTGGCGATGGCATCGAGCTTGAGCCACTGCGCCGGATCGACCACCCCGCCCGGGGTGCGCGTGCGGATCATGAACTGGTAGGCCGGCTCCAGCTTCTGCCGGCGCCGCTCCTCGCGCAGATCGCGGTCGTCCTGCTGGTAGCTGCCGTGGTACTTGATCAGCGTCTGATCGTCCTCGCGCAGCGCCCCGGTGACCGGATCGGCCAGGCTCTGCAGCAGTGACCCGCGCAAGCGCTGGCTGTGGTGCTTGATGTCTTCGACGGAGTGGGACATTGGGCAGGGAATCGAGAATGGGGAATGGGGAATGGCAAATGCGGGTGCGTCGGATTACGGAAAGCCCGTCGAGGCCGGCTGTTGCCCATTCCCCATTCCCGTTTCCCGATTCCCCGCCTCAATAGACATCACGCGCATACCGCCCCTCCCGCTGCAGTTGGCTGAGGTAGGCGGCGGCGTCCTCGGGGCTGTGGGCGCCGTGTTCGGCGACGAGCTCCAGCAGGGTGGCGTGCACGTCCCTGCCCATGGCGATGGCGCCGCATACGTACAGGTGCGCGCCGTTCTGCAGCCAGTCGTAGACGGCACGGCCGTGTTCGCGCAGGCGCTGCTGCACGTACACCTTGGCCGGAGCGGCAGTGCCGCGCAGCGGTTGCACGTCGCGCGAGAACGCCAGGTCCAGCCGGTGCAGTTCGCCGCTGCGCAGCGCCTGCTGCCATTCGGCCTGGTAGAGGAAGTCGCGGTTGAAGTGGCGGGCGCCGAAGAACAGCCAGTTGCGGCCGCTGGCGCCGCTCTCGGCGCGCTCCTGCACGAAGCCGCGGAACGGCGCCACGCCGGTGCCGGGGCCGATCATCAGGATGTCGCGGCTGGCGTCGGCCGGCACCCGGAAGCGTTCGTTGGGCTCGATGTAGATCGGGGCGCTGTCGCCTTCGGCCAGGGCGGCCAAATAGCCGCTGGCGGCGCCGCCGTGGGCATGGCCGTGCGCGTCGTAGGCCAGCACGTCGACGGTGAGGTGGGCTTCGTCGCCGACCCGCTTGCGGCTGGAGGCGATCGAGTACAGGCGCGGGACCATCGGCCGCAGCGCCTGCAGCAGCGCGGCGTGGTCCCAATCCGCCGGCCAGCGACGCAGCACGTCGATCACTTGGTGATCGGCGAGCAGCGCCGCCAGGCCGGCGGTCTGGGTGGGGTCGAGCAGCTCGGTCAGCGCGGTCGCGCCGGCGCGTTCGGCGACCGCGCTGAGCAACGGGCGCGAGGCCCGGGTCAGTTCGCGGTGGCCGCTGAGCCACTCGTGCAGGGACAGTGTCTGCCCATCGGCGGTGAGTTCGGCGTGACCGTCCAGTCGCGTCGCGGTCAACACCGCCTCGACCAGCGCAGGCGGGTTGCGATGGCGCACGCCCAGGGCATCGCCGGGTTCGTAGTGCAGGCCGCTGCCGGCCAGCGACAGCTCCAGGTGGCGTACGTCCTTGTCGGCCGGGCCGTGCGCGGCGTAGCGCGGGCCCTTGAAGTCGCGGCCGCTGATCGGCTGGTTGGCCAGCACTTCGGCGGCGAACGGCTGGGTGCGGCTCCAAGCCGTCGCCGCGGTGCCGCGCAGCGGGGTCACCGTGGCCGACGGCGCCGCGGGCGTGTGGCGGCCCAGTACGTCGCGTGCCTGCGCCAGCGCCTGCACGCGCCATGGCGCCGCGACCGTCTCGATCTCCAGGTCGGCCTCGCCCAGCGGCAGCAGCCGCTGCGCGCCGAGTTCGGCCAGGCGCGCATCCAGGCGCCGGGCGATGCCGCAGAAATCGGCGTAGCTGGAATCGCCCAGGCCGAGCACGGCGTACTGCAGCTGCGGCAGCTTTGGCGCGCGCCGGCTCTGCAGGAACTCGACGAAGCCGATCGCATCGTCCGGCGGGTCGCCCTCGCCCTGGGTGCTGATGACCACGTACAGCAGGCGTTCGTTGCCCAGCTCGCGGGTGGGATAGACGTCGGCGCGCAGCAGGCGCACCGCCAGCCCGGCGGCTTCGGCCTCGGCGGCGACCTGTTCGGCGGCGCGGCGCGCGTTGCCGGTCTGGCTGCCGTAGACGATGCTCAACTGCGGCGCGGGCGAGGGTGACGCGGCGACACCGGCGACCACGGCCAGCGCCGGCGTTGTCGGCCCCTGCGCCTGGGCCAGGCCGGCGGCGTAGCCGGACAGCCACCACAGGCCGGCCGCGTCCAGGCCCTCCACGGTCCGCGCCAGCAGTGCCTTACGCTCCTCGGGCAAGGGGCTGGGCGGCAACGCGGGCGAGGCGGCGGTCATGGCCGGTCCGGGTGTTGGGAAGGGATGACCGATGTTAGGGAAGCGTTGCGCGGTGCAGAAAGGAACAGGGGTTATCGGCTCATGCCCGGGGCTTATTTCTGCCGGGCGGCCGGCGCGACGCACACTGCCGCCCCGACTGCCACGACCGCTGCTACGCTTCGGTCCGGTCTCCCACTGCCTGCTGCCGCCGTCTCGATGAGTGCGTTTTCCCTGTCCCACCTCGACCGCCTCGAGGCCGAGAGCATCCACATCCTGCGCGAGGTCGCTGCCGAGTTCCGCAATCCGGTGTTGCTGTATTCGGTCGGCAAGGACAGTTCGGTGCTGCTGCATCTGCTGCTCAAGGCGTTCGCGCCGGCGCCGCCGCCGATCCCGCTGCTGCACGTGGACACGCGCTGGAAGTTCCGCGAGATGATCGCCTTCCGCGACCGCCGCGCCGCCGAGACCGGCGTGGAGCTGCGCGTGCACATCAATCCCGACGGCGTCGCCCAGGACGTCGGCCCGTTCAGCCACGGCGCCAGCGTGCACACCGACGTGATGAAGACCCAGGCGCTCAAGCAGGCGCTGGACCTGTGGAAGTTCGATGCCGCCATCGGCGGCGCGCGCCGCGACGAGGAGAAGGCGCGCGCCAAGGAGCGCGTATTCTCGTTCCGCAATGCGCACCATCGCTGGGATCCCAAGCAGCAGCGTCCGGAGTTGTGGAATCTGTACAACCCGCGCATCCATCCCGGCGAGAGCGTGCGCGTGTTCCCGCTGTCCAACTGGACCGAGCTGGACATCTGGCTGTACATCTACCGCGAAGCGATTCCGGTGGTGCCGCTGTACTTCGCCGCCGAGCGCCCGGTGGTGGAACGCGACGGCGCGCTGATCATGGTCGACGACGCACGCCTGCCGCTGCGTCCCGACGAAACCCCGCAACTGCGCCGCGTGCGCTTCCGCACCCTCGGCTGCTACCCGTTGACCGGCGCGATCGAGTCGCAGGCCGACACCCTGGAGAAGATCATCGCCGAGATGCTGCAGGCCACCACCTCCGAACGCCAGGGCCGGATCATCGACCAGGATCCGGGTGCCTCGATGGAGCAGAAGAAGGTGGAGGGGTATTTCTGATGGGCTGGGAATCGGGAACAGGGAATCGGGAATCGCAAGTGCAAAAGCAAGCATCGCCGCCATCTGGCGCGTCGCAGGAGACCGCTGTTTCCATTCCCCATTCCCCATTCCCTATTCCCGTAGGCGGCGACGCAGTCGCCGCCTACCTGCAGCAACACGAACACAAGCCGCTGCTGCGCTTCATCACCTGCGGCAGCGTCGACGACGGCAAGAGCACGCTGATCGGTCGCTTGCTGTACGACAGCAAGCGGCTGTTCGACGACCAACTGGCCGCGCTCGGTGCCGACAGCAAGCGCCACGGCACCCGCGGCGGAGCCATCGACTATGCGCTGCTGCTGGACGGCCTGGCCGCCGAGCGCGAGCAGGGCATCACCATCGATGTGGCCTACCGCTATTTCGATACCGACCGGCGCAAGTTCATCGTCGCCGACTGCCCCGGGCATGCGCAGTACACCCGCAACATGGCCACCGGCGCCTCCACCGCCGATGTGGCGGTGGTGCTGGTCGATGCGTCCAAGGGCGTGCTGACCCAGACCCGCCGGCACAGCTACATCGTCGCGCTGCTGGGCATCCGTCACGTGGTGCTGGCGGTCAACAAGATGGACCTGGTCGAGTTCGCGCAGGAGACGTTCGACGCGATCGCCGCCGAGTACCGCGCGCTCGCCACGCAGTTGGGCATCGCCGACGTGCAGTGCATTCCGCTGTCGGCGCTGGAGGGCGACAACCTGTCGCAGCGTTCGGCGCGCATGCCCTGGTATGCCGGCCCGGCGCTGCTCGAACACCTGGAAGGGGTGCAGTTGGACGCGCGCAGCGGCGACGGCGGCCTGCGCCTGCCGGTGCAGTGGGTCAACCGGCCGCACGCGCAGTTCCGCGGCTTCGCGGGCACCGTGGCGGCCGGCGCGGTGCAGCCTGGCGATGCGGTGGTGGTGTTGCCGTCGGCGCGGCGCGCGCAGGTCGCGCAGGTGCTGATCGGCGCCGAGCCGGTTCCGCGCGCGGTCGCCGGGCAGGCAGTGACCCTGACCCTGACCGAGGAGATCGACGTCAGCCGTGGCGATGTGATCGCCGCTGCCGGCGATCCGCCGGAGGTGGCCGACCAGTTCGCCGCGCACGTGCTGTGGATGGACGATGCCGCGCTGCTGCCGGGTCGCCCGTACTGGCTGAAGATCGGTGCGCGCACTGTGGCCGCCAGCGTCACCGAGATCAAGCACCGCATCGACGTCAACACGCAGGAGCGGCTGGCGGCCAAGCGCCTGGAACCCAACGAGGTCGGCTACTGCAACCTGGCGCTGGATCAGCCGATCGCCTTCGCCCCGTACGCGCAGGACCGTGCGCTCGGCGGCTTCATCCTGATCGACCGTCACAGCAACGCCACCGTCGCCGCCGGGACCCTGGATTTCGCGCTGCGCCGCGCCGGCAACGTGCATTGGCAGCACCTGGACGTGGACAAGGCCGCGCGCGCGCGGATCAAGGGACAGACACCGAAGGTGCTGTGGTTCACCGGCCTGTCCGGCGCCGGCAAGTCGACCATCGCCAACCTGGTCGACAAGCGCCTGCACGCACTGGGCTACCACACCTTCATTCTCGATGGCGACAACGTGCGCCATGGCCTGAACCGCGATCTGGGCTTCACCGACGAGGATCGCGTGGAAAACATCCGCCGCGTCGCCGAGGTGGCCAGGCTGATGACCGATGCCGGCCTGATCGTGCTGGTCAGCTTCATCTCGCCGTTCCGCGCCGAGCGGCAACTGGCGCGAGAGCGCTTCGGCGAGGGCGAGTTCCTCGAAGTGTTCGTCGACGTGCCGTTGCCGGTGGCCGAGGCGCGCGACGTCAAGGGCCTGTACGCCAAGGCGCGCTCTGGCCTGATTCCCAACTTCACCGGCATCGACTCCCCGTACGAGGCGCCGGAGCGGCCGGAACTGCACCTGCACGCCGATGGCGACAACGTCGAAGCGCTGGCCGCGCAGGTACTGGCGGCGCTGGGGTTGCAGGACTGAGGCGGGGGCGGGGCGTTGCGAGGGTCGATCGCCTTCCCGATGCCGCCGCACTGTAGGAGCCAACTGTCATGCAGTCGCGCCGAAGAGCGCCCGCCAGGCACCCGACCTCGAGGCGTCGGGACTGAAGTCCCTCCCACAGTGCACCCAGCCAACGTGTCGCAAGTCTCGGCGTGAGCTGTTCCGTCACACGCGAATAGTGCTCGCTGTTGCGGAAATCAGCGTTGTTGTGTGTCCATCAGGATCAGCAGGCAATAAGCGCCACCACGCGCAGTGCATTTGTTGGCGGACACGGCAATGATCCAGGCGTGTGCAGCAGTCGCAGTTGCTTCGGCCTTTGCTGTTGATGTTGCTCTGGCTTTTGATTGAACGGGTTCCCTTCCGCAGTGGCGGCCATCGCGGGGGAAAACCCCGCAGGGACGGCGCACATGGACGTGCCCCGTTCGCGGCAGGGGCGGGATGCCTCTTTCGCGAATCCCCGGGATGGACGCGGACCCGGAGCGCGTCAGCGCGGAGGGCGCAAGGCAGGGTGTGCTTTACCACAGCCGAAGGCTGATCAAAGTGACTCGCCGCAAGGCGAAAGCCCTGGCTGTTGCTTGAGATGTAGGGGCCGGACGTGAAGAACCTCCGCGGTGCCCGCGGGCTAAATCACGGGCGGTCATCACGTGACAGCCGCGGCCGCGCATGCTTAAGTCGTCGCCCTCCTCATCGGCGAAGGCCCGTCCATGCCAGCTCTGTCCCGTCGCATGCTGTTCTCCGTCCTCGCGCTGTGCTGCGGCGCGGCCTGCGCGCAGGCCCCCGATGCGGTGCCGACCGGACGCCTGCCGAATTGGGTGGTGCCGGAGCACTATGCGCTGGACTTGAAGATCGATCCGGAGCGCACCAGCTTCGACGGCACCGCCACCGTCCGCGTGCGCCTGGAGCGCGCCTCCGATCATCTGTGGCTGCACGGCAAGGAGCTACGGGTGAGCAAGGCCACGCTGCGCACCGCCGATGGTGCGTCGTTCCCGGTGCGCTACACCCAGGCCGACGCGCAGGCCGGCGTGGCCCGCATCGCCTTCGGGCGCACGCTGCAGCCGCAGGAACTGATCCTGACCATCGTCTACAGCGCGCCGTTCAACCAGCAGTTGCAGGGCCTCTACCAGGTCAAGGCGCAGGGGCATGCCTATGCCTTGACGCAGATGGAGCCGATCAGCGCGCGCTACGCTTTCCCCGGCTTCGACGAGCCGGCGCTGAAGACGCCGTTCGCGCTGCGCCTGACCGTGCCCGAGGGCGAGCAGGCGCTGGCCAATACCCGCGCCGAGTCCACCGAGCCGGCGGGCAAGGGCTGGAAGACCGTGCGCTTCGCCGAGACCGTGCCGCTGCCGACCTACCTGGTGGCCTACGCGGTCGGGCCGTGGGACGTGGTCGACGGGCCGGCGCTGCCGGCCACGCCGCAGCGCGCGCAGGCCACCCCCTTGCGCGGCGTCGCTGCACAAGGACAGGGCCCGCGCATCCGGCGCGCGCTGCAGCAGACGCCGGAGATCATCGCCGCGCTGGAGGACTACTACGACTTCGGCTATCCGTTCGACAAGCTGGACCTGGTGGCCGCGCCGGACTTCTCCGCCGGGGCGATGGAGAACCCCGGCTTCGTCACCTTCCGCGACTGGCTGTTGCTGCTGGACGACGATTCGCCGCGGCACAACGTCGAGGGCTCGTTCAACGTCACCGCGCACGAGCTGGCGCACCAGTGGACCGGCGATACGGTGACCATGGCCTGGTGGGACGACCTGTGGCTCAACGAGGCCTTCGCCACCTGGATGCAGCAGAAGATCACCATGCGCCTGCGGCCGCAGTACCGCGCCGACCTGGACCGCATCAGTGCCGCGCATGACGCGATGAACAACGACAGCCTGGTCAGCGCGCGCAAGATCCGCCAGCCGATCACCGGCAACGGCGACATCGAGACCGCCTTCGACAGCATCACCTACCGCAAGGGCGCCGCGGTGCTGGGCATGTTCGAGCAGTTCGTCGGCGAGGATACCTTCCGCAGCGGCATGCGCAGCTACATTCGCGCGCACCGCTTCGGCAACGCCACTGCCGACGACCTGGTCGATGCCATCGCCGCCGCGGCCGGCAAGGATGAGGAGTTCAAGGCCGCGTTCCGCAGCTTCCTCGACCAGCCCGGCGTGCCCTATCTGCAAGCGCAGCTGCAGCCCGAGGCGGGCGGCGCGGTGCTGCAACTGCACCAGCAGCGCTTCCTGCCGCTGGGCTCGCGCGGCAACGCCGCACAGACCTGGGGCGTGCCGGTGTGCGTCAAGTACGGCACGCGCCAGGGCGTGCGCCGCGCCTGCCAGATGCTGTCTTCCGGCGACGGCCGCCTCGCGCTCGCTGGTGCCGATGCCGACAGCTGGGTGATGCCGAATGCCGGCGGCACCGGCTACTACCGCTTCGCCCTGCCCAAGCCGCAGCTGGCCGCGCTCGGTCGCCATCTCGATGCGCTCGACGATGCCGAGAAGCTGGCCTATGCCGATGCCATCGACAGCGCGTTCCGCACCGGCGAGGCCGATACCGCGGACGTGATCGCGGCGATGCAGCAACTGGCGCCGGCCAAGGCTACGGCGGTGGCCACCGCGATGAACGACCGCATCGCCTGGATCTGGCGGGTGCTGGCGCGTGACGAGGCGCAGCGCGCCATGCTGCGCCAGGCCACCGACGCCGCGTTCGGCGCACGCCTGCGGGCGCTGGGCGATCGGCGCCGCGCCGGCGACAGCGATGACGACGTGGCGCTGCGCTCCACCCTGGCCGAACTGCTCGGGGTGACCATGGGCGTGCCGGCGGTGCGGCAGGCGCTGCTGGCCCAGGGCGATGCGGTGCTGGCCGGCAAGGGCGGTGCGCTGGATTTCGCCGCCGCCAACCCGGATCTGCTTGGCGCAGCGCTGACGGTGGCGGTGCAGGCGCGTGGCGCGCCCGCGGTGGACGCATTGATCGCCGCCCTGCGCGGTCACGGCGAACCGGCCCAGCGCAATGCGATGATCGAAGCGCTCGGCGCCGTGCAGGATCCGAAGCAGTTGCAGAAGGTGCGCGATTTCGCCCTGACCGATGCGATCAAGGTCGGCGAGATGAACAGCCTGCTGATGGGCGCGCATGCCGAGCCGGCCACGCACGCCTCGATGTGGCCCTGGTACACCGCCCACTTCGATCGCATCGTGGCGCGCTCCGGTTCCTTCGACGGCGGTCGCTTGCCGGCGCTGGCGGCCAGCGGTGGCTGCGACGCCGCCGAAGCGGACCGGCTGGAGGCGTTCTTCACGCCGCGCCTGAAGGCACTCAGCGGCGCCGACCGCGGCCTTGCGCAGACCGCCGAAACGATTCGCCTGTGCAGTGCGCTGCAGGCGCGGCAGCGCGCCGCGTTTCCGCCGCACTGATCGCAGTTGCCAGGTCCCTGCGCCGCCCGCATGCTATGCGGCGCGCACTCGCGCGGCAGGCGCAGGGATGGCGGATCCGGTGGCGGACGACGCTGCCGGGCAACGTTCAGGGGGGAACGCATGGATCCGAAGCTGCATGACGTGTTGGCCAGAACCAATGTGGCCGAACTGGTCCAACCGGCGTGCACCGAACAGGTGACGCATCAGCCGGTGCAGCCGGAGCCAGCGCCGCCGCCGCCGCCCAGATACGCCACCTCCGATCCGTTCCAGTACCACCTGGCCAGCACAGAGGTCGTCGGCAAATTAGCCGAGGGGCGTACGTCGCCGGCGCTGCGCTTTTTCGGCTGGCTGGTGTTCGGACTGCCGATGGCCTCGTTCGGATTGATGATGCTGCACGCGATCTGGTATGACGCGTCGGCGCATGCCCTGTATGTGCCGCACAGCCTGGGGCAGGCGGTGCGCATGCTGCTTGGGACTGCATCGGCGCTTGCCTTCGTGGTGGCCTATCCGTACTTCACCCGGCGTCGTACCGGCAAGACTGATTGAGCGGCCCAAGCCGTGCCACGCGTGCGCTGCGTCTCATCGCGCAGCGCATGCGTTGGCCGGCAAGGGTCGTCGGTCATGGTCGCGACGTGTCAACGCCCGTCACGCCAGGCCGTTAGACTGGGTCGAACTCCACGCGTCCGGGATCTCCATGCCGCACCGACCACGCGCCGGCGTCCGCCTGGTGTGCCTTCTGTTGTCCTCGCTCGCGCTCGCCGGTTGCGGCAAGGCCCCGGCGCCGGCCGCAGCGAGTGCCGCGATTCCGGTGACGCTGCAGACGGTGCAGCCCCGTGAGTGGAACGACAGCCTGGCCGCGCTGGGCACGGTCAAGGCCCGCGAGTCGGTGACGCTGACCGCCAAGGTCAGCGAGATCGTGGAGCGCGTGCATTTCGAGAGTGGCCAGGAAGTGGCGGCCGGCGCGCCGCTGGTGACGCTGCGCGGGCAGGGCCAGCAGGCGGCGTTGCGCGAGGCGGAGGCCACCTACACCGAGGCCGAGCAACTGTATCGGCGGCAGAGCGAACTGGTCGGGCGGCAACTGGTGTCGCGCGCGCAACTGGACACGCAACGCGCACTGCGCGATGCCGCGCAGGCGCGGGTGCTGCAGATGCGCGCGGAGATCGGCGACCGCAGCGTGCGCGCGCCGTTCGCCGGCGTGCTCGGCCTGCGCCAGGTCAGCCCCGGCGCGCTGCTGACGCCCGACGCGACCATCGCCACGCTCGACGACGTGGCCCAGGTCTACGTGGATTTCCAGGTGCCGGAGGCGGCGCTGTCGACGGTGAAGGCGGGCGATGCCGTCGGCGGCCGCAGCGTGGCGTATCCGGGCCGCGCCTTCGACGGCAAGGTCACCACCGTGGATGCGCGCGTGGACAGCGCCACCCGCGCGGTCACCGTGCGCGCGGCTTTCGACAATGCCGACCGCGCGCTGCGCCCGGGCATGCTGATGGACGTGCGCCTGTATCGGCCCGCCCGGCAGGCGCTGGTGATCCCGGAGATCGCGGTGGTGCAGGTGGGGCGCGACGCTTTCGTCTATCGCGTCGGCGCCGACGCCACCGTGGCCCGCGCCGACGTGCGCACCGGCGCGCGTCGCGACGGCCTGGTCGAGATCGTGGAGGGCCTGCAGCCCGGCCAGCGCATCGTGGTCGAGGGCACCGGCAAGCTGCGTCCGGGCGTGACCGTGGTCGATGCCGCCGCCGGCATGAACGGCGGCGGCGCGCGCAGCGGCAGCGCCGCGGCGGACCTGGCGCGATGAAGCTGTCCGACGTCTCCATCACCCGGCCGGTGTTCGCCGCGGTGATGAGCCTGTTGCTGGTGGTGCTGGGGGTGATGGCGTACAGCCGGCTGACCCTGCGCGAGCTGCCGGCGATCGATCCGCCGATCGTGTCGGTGGAGGTGCGCTACCCCGGCGCCTCGGCGGCGGTGGTGGAGAGCCGCATCACCCAGGTGCTGGAGGACGCGCTGGCCGGCATCGAAGGCATTGAGACGATCCAGGCGCGCAGTTCCAACGGCGTGGCCGACATCAGCATCGAGCTCCGCGCCACCCGCGACATTGAGGCCGCCGCCAACGACGTGCGCGATGCGGTCAGCCGCGTGCTCGACCGCCTGCCCGACGAGGCCGACGCGCCGGAGATCGCCAAGGTCGAGGCCGATGCCGACGCCATCCTGTGGCTCAACATGAGCTCCAGCACGATGGATGCGCTGCAGCTGTCCGACTACGCCGAACGCTACGTGGTGGATCGCCTGTCCAGCATCGACGGCGTGGCCCAGGTGCGCCTGGGCGGGCGCCAGCGCTATGCGATGCGGATCTGGCTGGACCGCGACCAGTTGGCCGCGCGGGATCTCACCGTGGCCGACGTGGAGAACGCGTTGGCTCGCGAGAACGTCGAACTGCCGGCCGGCCGCCTGGAGTCGGCCGACCGCGACTTCACCCTGCGCGTGGAGCGCAGCTACCGCGCGCCGGCGGATTTCGCCACGATCCCGCTCGGCAAGGGCCGCGACGGCTACGTGGTGCGGCTGGGCGACGTGGCCAAGGTGGAACTGGCCTCGGCCGAGCGCCGCGCCTACTTCCGCAGCAACGGCGTGCCCAACGTCGGCCTGGGCATCGTCAAGACCTCCACCGCCAACAGCCTGGATGTGGCCCGCGCCGCGCGCGCGGCCGCGCAGCAGATCCAGCAGACCCTGCCCAAGGGCACGCAGATCTTCGTCGCCTTCGATTCCACCGTGTTCATCGATGCCTCGGTGGAACGCGTCTACCACACCCTGATCGAGGCGGTGTTGCTGGTGCTGGTGGTGATCTGGCTGTTCCTGGGCAGCGTGCGCGCGGCGCTGATCCCGGCGGTGACGGTGCCGGTGTGCCTGGTGGCCGCGTTCATCGCGCTGTATGCGTTCGGCTTCTCGATCAACCTGCTGACCCTGCTCGCCCTGGTGCTGTGCATCGGCCTGGTGGTGGACGATGCGATCGTGGTGGTGGAGAACATCCAGCGTCGCGTCGACCTGGGCGAACCGGCGCTGGTGGCGGCGCGGCGCGGCACCGCGCAGGTCGCCTTCGCGGTGATCGCCACCACCGCGGTGCTGGTGGCGGTGTTCCTGCCGGTCGGTTTCCTCGAAGGCAACACCGGGCGCCTGTTCCGCGAATTGGCGGTGGCGCTGGCCGCGGCGGTGGCGATTTCCGCCTTCGTCGCGCTGACCCTGACCCCGATGATGTCGTCCAAGCTGCTCAAGGCGCACGCGCGCGAGCAGCCCAACCGCGTGCATGGCTGGGTCGAGGCGCGGCTGCAGGGGCTGAGCGCGCGCTACCGGCGCGTGCTCGAGCGCCACGTCGGCCGCGCCTGGGTGTTCGGCGCGCTGCTGCTGGCGGCGCTGGCGGCCAGCGCGCTGCTGGCGCGGGTGATTCCCTCGGAGCTGGCGCCGGCCGAGGACCGCGGCTCGTTCCAGGTGATGATCGATGCGCCGGAA
The DNA here is from genome assembly GCF_009192895.1 of Xanthomonas sp. LMG 12460. NCBI lineage: Bacteria > Pseudomonadati > Pseudomonadota > Gammaproteobacteria > Lysobacterales > Lysobacteraceae > Xanthomonas > Xanthomonas sp. LMG 12460. The sequence goes on from NZ_NKUH01000022.1 coordinate 118,899, forward strand.
GGCGCCGGCTTCGACTACACGGTGGGGCAGATGCACCAGGTCGAGACCATCCTCGACCGCCACCGCGGCGACGGCCAGCCGATCGCACGCGCCAATCCGCGCGTGCCCGGCAGTTTCGGCGCCAGCGAGGAGATGCACACCGGTCGGGTCAGCGTGTTCCTGCGCGACTGGAGCGAGCGCGACGTGGCCACCGCCGACGTCGCCGCGACGCTGCAGGAGGAACTGCGCGCCTTGCCCGGCGTGCGTGCGCGCACCCAGGTCGGCGGCGGCCTGGTCAACAGCCGCGGGCAACCGTTCCAGATCGTGCTCGGCGGCCCCGACTACGCCGAGATCGCGCAGTGGCGCGACCGCCTGCTCGCGCGCATCGCCGACAACCCCGGGCTGGTCGGGGCGGACTCGGACTACAAGGAAACCCGGCCGCAGATGCGCGTGGAGATCGACCGTCAGCGGGCAGCCGACCTCGGCGTGCCGGTGACCGAGATCGGCCGCGCGCTGGAGACGCTGATGGGCGCGCGCCAGGTCACCACCTTCGTCGACAACGGCGAGGAGTACGACGTGATGCTGCAGGCCAGTCGCGACGGCCGCGCCGATCCGGCCGACCTGGCGGCGATCCGGGTACGCGCCGACAGCGGCCAGCTGATCCCGCTGTCCAACCTGGTGACCCTGCGCGAAGTCGCCGAGCCGGGCAACCTGCACCGCTTCAATCGCCTGCGTGCCATCACCATCAACGCCGGCCTGGCCCCGGGCTATCCGCTCGGCGAGGCGATCGCCTGGGCGCAGCAGGTGGCGCGCGAGGAACTGCCCGATTACGCGCAGCTCGACTGGAAGGGCGAATCGCGCGAGTACCAGAAGGCCGGCGGCGCGGTGCTGCTGACCTTCGCCCTGGCCTTGCTGATCGTGTACCTGGTGCTGGCGGCGCAGTTCGAGAGCTTCATCCACCCGCTGGTGATCATGCTGACCGTACCGCTGGGCGTGCTCGGCGCGCTGATCGGCCTGGCGATCAGCGGCGGTACGCTCAACCTGTTCAGTCAGATCGGCATCGTGATGCTGGTCGGGCTGGCGGCCAAGAACGGCATCCTGATCGTGGAGTTCGCCAACCAGTTGCGCGATGCCGGGCGCAGCGTGCGCGACGCGATTGTAGAGGCCTCGGCGGTGCGCCTGCGGCCGATCCTGATGACCTCGCTGGCCACCGTGGTCGGCGCGATCCCGCTGGTGGTCGCCGGCGGCCCCGGATCGGCCAGCCGCGCCACCATCGGTATCGTGGTGATCTTCGGCGTATCGGTGTCCACGCTGCTGTCGCTGTTCGTGGTGCCGGCGTTCTATGCCCTGCTGGCGCCGTACACGCGCTCGCCGGACGCGGTGCAGCAGCGCCTGCAGCAACTGGAAGCGCAGACGCCGTCGGTCGGCGGCCACGCCTGAGCCGGGCCGCTCAGGCAGCCGCGCTCAGGCCGGATCGACGCGCGACGGCGCCAGCGGCTGCGGCGCGCAGCGCGGCTGCTGCAGCAGGTGTACGAACTGCGCGGCGATCACCGCGCCACCGAAATGGCGCTGCACGAAGTCGCGCCCGGCCTGGCCCATGCGCTGGCGCCGTTCGCCGTCGCACAGGCGCAGGATCGCATCGCGCCAGCCGTCCACGTCGCCGGGCGTGAGCAGTTCGCCGCTGACCCCGGGGTCCAGCGTCTCCGCGGTGCCGCCGACGTGGCTGGCCAGCACCGGCACGCCGCTGGCCTGCGCCTCCACCGAGACCCGGCCGAAGGTTTCCGGCGCCAGCGACGGGAACGCCAGCATCGACATCGCGTTGTAGTAGGGCGTGGTGTCGTTGACCCAGCCGACGAAACGGTGGCGCTGGCCGTGCGGCTGGGCCGCGGCCTGCGCCTGCAACTGCGCCGCGTCCGGGCCGTCGCCCAGCCACAGGCAGTGCAGCCGCGGCTCCTCCGCCATCGCCGCCCCAGCGGCTTCCAGCAGCGGGAAGATGCCCTTGCCGGCATGCATGCGCCCGCTGTAGCCGAGCACGATCGCATCCTCGGGCAGGCCCTGCGCGGCGCGGATGGCGCGGCCGCGCTCCGGATCCGGGCGCAGCCGTTCCATGGTCACCGGGTTGTACAGCACCTGCACCAGCGCCTCCGGCACGCCGCGCTCCAGGTAGGCCTGGCGCGCGTAGTGCGACACCGCGAAGAAGCGCGCCGCCAGGCGCGGGATCGCATAGCCGGACAGCGCACTCATCGCCGGCGTGCGGTGGCGGAACAGCGTGACCGGGATGCCCAGCACGCGTCCGGCCAGCAGCAGCGGCCAGTATTCCTTGCCGAAGTTGCCGACCAGCCAATCCGGCCGGCTGCGCCGCGCCACGCGCAGCAGCGGCCGGTAGCCGTCCGGGTCCAGCACGTTGCGGAAGTGTCCGACGTGCACGGTGATGCCGCTGCGGCGCAATTCGTCGGCGATCAGGCCGCCCTCGCAGGCGATGACCTCGACCTGATGACCGACGCCGGCCAGCGCCTGCGCCAGCGCCACGAAATGGGTGGCCGCGCCGGTGTTTTCGGGATTGGTGCCGACGAACAGGAATTTCATCCGCGCCGGTCCTCGTAGGCGGTGAAGGCGCGCAGCGCGAACTGCGGCAGCAGGTGATGACGCGCGACCTGGATGCGCGGATAGCGCATCGGGTCCGAGCCGGCCGGGGCGCGGCCGCGGCGGGTGCTGGTGGCGGCGGTGTAGCCGGCCTCGCGCACCACGTCGGCGACGCGGTCGTCGACGTCGCCGTAGGGATAGCAGAACTGCGGCACCGCCTCGCCGAGCAGGTCCTCCAGTTCGCGCTTGCAGCCGCCGATCTCCTCGCGCAGCGCCGCATCGCTGCAGCCGGTCAGGTGCGGGTGCGAGCGGGTATGCGCGCCGATCTCCATGCCGCCGGCGCGCCACTGGCGCAGCTCGGCGAGGTTCATCAGCGGCTTCTCGATGCCCAGCTTCTGCGCATCCCACACGTTGTGGCGGCCGATGCAGCCGCTGACCATGTACACCGTGGCGGTGAAACCCAGCCGCTGCAGCACCGGCAGCGCCGCGTGCAGGTTGTCCAGATAGCCGTCGTCCAGGGTGACCACCGCGACCTTGCCCTGGCGCTCGCCACGCAGATAGGGCATGGCGTCGGACATGGACACGCCGCGGTAGCCCAGCCGCTGCAGCAGGCGCATCTGCCGGGCGAAGCGGCCCGGGCTGACGTACAGGCTGCGGTACACCTGCAGGTGCCGCGGCGCCTCGGCCACGTTGTGGTACATGAAGATCGGAATGCGGGCCGTGGCGGCGGTGTCGGAAGGCATCGGGGAACGGCTCTTTGGACGGAAGGGCGAGGTGCGGCGCGGGAGTCTACCGGGCCTGGCTTTCGCTGGTCTGTCGGGTAAAACCCTCAGCCGTAGACGATCGCGCCGCCGTGCAGGCTGCGGCCGGCGGCTATGCTGCGCTTCCCTTGCCGCAGGAGCCGCCGATGTCCGAGACCGCCGCTGCCGCCCCCTGGCGCGATCTGCAACTGCATCTGGACGGCATAATGCTGCGGCGTTGGCGTACCAGCGACCTGGATGCGCTGGTCCGTCACGCAGACGATGCGCAGGTGGCGCGCTGGGTGAGCCGACGCTTTCCGCATCCGTACACGCGTGCCGACGGCGAGGCCTTCCTGGGCGGGCAGGTGATCGACCTGAAAGCGCCGGTGCTGGCGATCGAGATCGGCGGCGAGGCCTGTGGCGGGATCGGCCTGCATGCAGCGGCGCAGCCGGCGCCGGAGCGGGCCGAGCTCGGCTACTGGCTCGGCCGCGCGCACTGGGGCCAGGGCCGGATGACCCGCATCGTCGCCGCCTACCTGGACTGGGCGGTGCCGGCGTTGCGCCTGCAGCGGATCGAGGCGTTGACGCTACCAGACAACCATGGCTCGGCGCGCGTGCTGCAGAAGAACGGCTTCGTTGAGATCGGCACGCGCCGCGAACTGTCGTTGCGCGATGGACAGCCGCGCGATTTGCGCCTGTTCGCGCGGACCGGGGCGGCGGCCTGAGTCGCGCGTCGCCCGTGCGAGCGACGCGCGCGGGCCACGGCTTCAGTAGGAAATGGTGGCCGAGGTCGCGGTGGTGTCCACCGCGTAGTTGCATTGCACGTCCAGGCCCGAGCTGTCGCTGTACGACACCCACGCCGGCGACGCCACCTTCTGCATGCGGTAGTCGTAGACGCCGATCGCATCGAAGGTGATGCTCCCGTCCGGCGGATACTGGTCGCAGCTGTCCACCGCATAGACTTCCAGCGCGCCGCCCACCACCAGGTGCGTCCGGGAGTTGATGTCGTAGGTGGTGCTGAGCCGCACGCTCTGACCGGTGGTGACGTTGCGCGTGTCCACGTTCCAGTTCGTGCAGGGCAGGCCGTTGTTGCAGGTGGCGTAGGTATCGCCGACGATCCGGTCGCCGGCCCTGGCCGCGATGAAGTCGCTGTGCCACACCATGCCGTCCTGGCAGCAGTTCCAACTGCTCAGGTCCCAGCTGTCGTTGTAGCCGCGGTAGCCGAGCACCGGTTGCAGGATCGTGGGATCGTCGCTCTGCATCCCCGGGAAGAAGTACACCGTCTGCTGCGCGACGTTGGTCGGGTTCTGCGGCACCGTCCAGCTGGCCACGATGCGCCCCATCTTGTTGCCGGTCACGTCGATGGCCGACTGCACCCAGTCGTGGGTGATCGGCGGCGGCACCGCGCCGTGTGCGCGTGCTGCCCGCAGCGCCGCGCCAGCGCGGATCGGCTGGCCGTCCAGGCCACGTCCGTCGGGGTGGACGCGGGTGCCGTTGGGGGTGAAGTTGTCCTGGGTGCAGGCCTGCGCCTGTTCGCGCGCGCCATCGGCATGCTGCAGGGCGCCGTCGGCGAGCACGCGGTCGCTGCGATGGACCTGACGCACGCAGGCCGGCGCGAAGTAGCCGAACGGCGTCTGGATGTAGTCGTCGGGGACGTTGGTGGGCTTGTGCGCGGCAGGCAGGGCGCCGACCCGCGCCAGGCGGGCGTCGGGCGCGGCGGTCTGGGCCAGTGCGCTGGCGCTCAGGCCGAGCAGGGGCAGCATCAGCAGCAGGGCGGCGTGCACGCAGCGGCGTGCGGACGAGGAAAACGGACGGATGTCGGAGTGCATGGGAATCGCCTTGTCGTGAGAATGCGGAGTGCGTTCTCGGGAGCCCGCGGAGCAGGGCGCTGCGCGATGCGGCGGCGCAGGCCATCGCAGGTATCCCGTCTGCGAAGCGAATGGCACGGTGATGGTGGGTCGATGGCGCCTGCATGGTGGCGGAAGGAGCGGCGACAATGGACCCGATGCGCACGCCAGGCTTGTCGGATTTGCGCATGCGCTGCCGCGAATTCCGCACGGTGGAAGGCGGGAGCGAACCACTTCACGGTGCGGCCGGAATGCGGGTTGCGCTTTGCGGTGCATGACGTAGACAAGTCTCGGGGCCGCGCTGCGTCATGCCGGGGCAGCCAGTGGGGCGCGGATGAGCGAAAATCCCCGCAGCGCGCCGTCCCGGGCGCGCGCCCCGTGCGTTTTTCAGGAGAGTCCCATGCGTCATGCCCTTCGTTCCCGCTGTGCCGCGTCGGCGCGGTGCGCCTGCGCCGCGGGCGTGCGCCGATGACCTCGCCCTGGGGCAACCGCCCGCGCGGTGGGAATCCCCCCTCTCCCCCCGGGAGAGGGGCCGGGGGCGAGGGTGCGGCGGCGCCGACCAACCGCAACGAACTGCGCCTCTACGGCCTCAACGCGGTGCGCGCGGTGTACGCGCGGCGGCCGGAGGCGATCCGCAAGCTGTACCTGAGCGAGGCGCGGATCCCGGCATTGCAGCCGCTGCTGAAGTGGTGCGTGGCCAACCGGGTCGGCTACCGCGTGGTGGACGAGGCCGATCTGCACAAGCTCGCCGCCAGCAGCCACCACGAGGGCGTGGTCGCCGACGTGCTGCGCGTCGCGCCGCTGGCCCTGGCCGACTGGCTGCAGGCGCTGGCGCCGGGTCCGGCGCTGGCGCTGTGGCTGGATGGCGTGGGCAATCCGCACAATTTCGGCGCGATCCTGCGCTCGGCGGCGCACTTCGGCGTGGGCGCGATCCTGTTGCCGGAGCAGGCCGCACTGGCGCTGTCCGGTGCCGCCGCGCGCGTGGCCGAGGGCGGCGCAGAGGCGGTGCCGCTGGTGCGGCTGCCGCCCACGATGCAGGCGCAGGCGCAATTGCGCGGCGCGGGCTTCGCCCTCGCGGCGACGCTGGTGGACGGCGGCGACGATCTGTTCGCCAGTGCCTTGCCGCAGCGCCTGGTCTACGTGATGGGCGCCGAGAGCGACGGGATGGACCGCGACTTCGCGCAGGCCTGCGATCTGCGCCTGTCCATCCCCGGCAGCGGCGCGGTGGAAAGCCTCAACGTCGCCGCCGCCACCGCGGTGTTGCTGGGCACCTGGCGCAGCCGGCATCCGCACGGGCGTGCGGCGCGCTGAGCACGGCGTCACGCGCTGAGATGCGGCTGCATTTGGCTACGCAATAGTGTGCGCGCCTGCCGGTTTCGGGTTTGCGAGGGGCCTGCCGGCGGCGTAGCGTGCAGGCGTGCCTCGCCGATGCGATCGCGCCACGCGCGCTGGCGTCGGCGAAACCGCGCAGTCCCCCGCCCGAAAGGGCCATCGTCACTCCTGCGGAGATGTCGCTCATGAAGCTGCTGTTCTCCATCAAGCACCTGCTGTCATCGAAGAAGCCGCTGAAGTCGTACGCCTGGTACATCTGGTACTGAGCGCCGTGTGCGATGCCGCGCGGCATGCCGTGCGGCCGGTGCCCGGCGGATGCACTGCGCCGGGCGTCGTTCCTCCAGGAGACTGGCGATGTCCGCCACCATGGTCGACCGCGATGCGCGCGCCACGGTCTTCGCGCCGCGTCTGCAGGACTTGTTGCGCACGCATGTGGGGCAGGACGCGTTCCGCCTGGATGCCGACACGGTCGGTGTCGCCGGCGCCGCGTTGAGCGACCGCCTGCTCGCGGCCCGGCCCGCCACCGAACACGAACGGCCGACCTTCAAGCCGTTGCACGGCCGCTCGATCGCGCGCAGCGAAGCGGCGAAACTGATGCAGGCGATCGGCCGCGACGTGCGCGAGGCGCTGAAGCGTCCGCCGCCGCCCACGCTCGACCTGTCCGGTCCATGGCCGCACATCGGCCATGTCTATCTGCGCGACCTGCTGCTCGGCGGCGACCCGTGGCGGCTGCGCCTGCTGATGGACCGCACCCTGGAACTGACGCCGCGCCTGACCTGGGCGGTGATCGCCGCCGGCGCGCTCGCACCGCTGGCGCCGGACTCGGAGGCCTCGGCGTTGGCCACGCTGCTGTCCGCGGCCGATGGCTACCGCGCGCGCCGCGATGCGATGGGCCTGTACCGGCGCACCGCCGCGCCGGTGTGCTTCACCATTTCCACGCTGGTCGCCAACGCGCTGTGGCTGGGGTCGCCGTTCGACGCGCGCGTCTGCAACCGCAACATCCTCTACGAAACCCTGCGCCTGCTGCCGCCGTCCTGGAACATCCTGCGCAATGCCTCGCCCGAGTACGGTGCGCTGGATCCGCGTATCGGCGCCGCCGACGACGTGCTGGTGCTGCCCTTGCTCAGCCATCGCGATCCGGCGCTGTGGGAGGAGCCGGAGGCGTTCCGGCCCGAGCGCTGGGACGGCGTGGATCCCGATGCGTTGCCCGGCTACCTGCCGTTCGGCCATGCCTCCGAGCGCTGCTGGGGCCGGCACATGGTCATGCCGCTGGCGGAGCGGCTACTGGACCTGCTGCGCGGTCAGGACCTGGTCGCGGACCCGCAGCAGCGTCGCGCCACTGTGCCGTTGACCGGGCTGCTCGGTGTGGCCCAGGTCGACGTGATCCGGCACACGCGCGCTCGAGGCGTTGCCTGCCGCACGCGGTGACGGCGCTCAGCGCGGTGCGGGTGGCGCGGTGGACCCGCGCGTGACCAGGGTGTAGTCCAGCACCTGATGGGTACCGCGGCTGGGCAGTCCGTCGCGGCGTTGGCGAATTTCGCCGAGCAGCAGCGTCACCGCGGCCCTGCCCATCGCCGCGACCGGCTGGTGGATGGTGGTCAGCTCCGGCCAGATCGTGGTGGCCACCGGCGTGTCGTCGAAACCGGCGATCGACAGATCCTCGGGCACGCGCAGGCGCAGTCCGTGCGCGATCGCCAGCGCTGCCGCGGCCATGTCGTCGTTGCTGCACAGGATCGCGCTGGGACGCGGGGTGACCTGCAGCAACGCGGTGGCCGCGAGCAAGCCGGAGCGGTAGGTGAACAGGCCTTCGGCCACGCGCTCCGGTGCCACCGTCAGCCCGGCCCCCGCCATGGTGTCGAAGAACGCGCGGCTGCGCAGCGCGCTGGGCGTGTGCCCGGGATCGCCGCTGACGAAGCCGATGTCGCGGTGACCCAGGTCGAGCAGATGCCGGGTGAGCGCGCACGCCGCCTGGTAGTCGTCGATGCGCACCGAGCTGACCCCGGGCATCGGTGCGCCGGTGGCGACCGCCACCAGCGGGATGCCGCGCGCATCCAGTTCGGCGATGGTCTGCCGCGCATCGCAAAGCGGCGGCGGCAGGATCAGGCCATCGGCGCCGGCCTCGAGCAGGCGTTCGGTGGCGGCGCGCTGGCTGGCGCTGTCGTCGCTCTTTTCCACCAGCACCTGGCAGCCTTCCAGGCTGCTCTGCTCGAGCATGCCGAGCATGAACTGGTTGAGGTAGGCCGCGCTGGGATTGCTGTACAGCACGCCGATGCGCGCCAGTCCTGCGGTGCGCAGCGAGCGGCCGGCGAGGTTGGGGCGGTAGCCGAGCGCCTTGATCGACGCTTCGACGCGCTCGCGCATGGTAGCGCTCACGCGCGGGTGGCGATTGATCACGCGCGAAGCAGTCATCGGCGACACGCCCGCATGGCGGGCTACATCCAGCAACGTCACCGCTGAGCCCGCGCGACGTTGCCGTATGCCCATCAAAGGTCCTGGCGCTGCTGCGGAGGGGAAGCCCCTGCGCGCGTCCTGCGCAGGTCCGGTTTACTTTACTCCCTGGGCGGTTCCACTGTCTTGGCCTGGCTGCCGAAACCGCCGTCGGCCTGCGCCGCCAGATATGCGAACACCGCATACGCGGCGACGTTCTGCGCCAGCGCCTTCGGGTCGATCTTGTCCAGGGTGTCGTCGGCGGTGTGATGCAGATCGAAGTAATCGCTGCCGTCCTGCGCCAGCCAGGCCCAGGCGCCGCCCTTGGCGGCGAGCGGCCCGACGTCCGGGCCGGGGCCGCCGGCGTCCGGCGCATAGGCGATGCCGAGCGGTGCCAGCGCCTCGGCGATCTGCCGGGTCGCCGCGCGCGAGCCGGCGGCATCGCCGGAGCCGGTGTTGAAGGCATAGATGCGGCCGGCGCCGAAGTCGCTCTCGGCGGCGATCTGGTGCCGCGCCACGTCCTTGGCATGCGCCTGCGCATAGGCCTTGCCGCCGTACAGACCCTGCTCCTCGTTGGCGAAGGCGACCACGCGGATGCTGCGCTTGGGCGCCTGCTTGAGCTGGCCGATCAGATGCCCGGCAGCCATGCTGATCGCCACGCCGGCGCCGTCGTCGATCGCGCCGGTGCCCAGGTCCCAGGAATCCAGGTGCCCGCCGATCAGCACCACCTCGTTGGGCAGCGTGCGCCCGGTGATCTGCCCGATCACGTTGTAGGAAGTCGCGGTGCCGTCCCAGCCGCAGTCCAGCGCCAGGCGCAGGCGCACCGGGCCGCGCGCGAGCAGGCGCGCCAGCTGGTCGGCATCGGGCACCGACAGCGCCGCCGCCGGCACCGGCGTCAGTCCTTCGTCGAAGCGGGTGATGCCGGTATGCGGCACGCGGTGCGAATCGGTGCCGGCCGAGCGCATCACGAAACCGATCGCGCCCTTGCGGATCGCTTCTGACGGCCCCTTGCTGCGCACCGCGCCGCCGTTGCCGTAGTCCTTGCCATCGCGGGTGCGCAGCATCTGGTAATCGACGAAGGCGATCTTGCCGCGCAGCGCATCGGCCGGCGCCGCCTGCAACGCAGCCAGGTCGGCGAAGCGCACCACCTCGGCCTCGACCGTGCCGCCGGGGCTGCCGCCCAGCGCGGTGACGGTGAGCGGTTGCGCATGCGAGCCGAGCACCTGCGCGTGTTCGCTGCGCCGCTCCCATTTCGGGAACGTCACCGGCTCGGTCCACACCTTGTCGAAGCCGAGTGCCTTGAATTTCGCCGTGGCCCAGGCCACCGCGCGTGCGTCGGCCTCGCTGCCCGCCATCCGCGGGCCGATCTCGGTGGTCAGCGACTCGACCACCTTCCAGCCGGTGTCGTCGGCCAGTGCCCGCTCGCGCAGCGTGGTGGCAGTGGACAGTGCCGCTTCCGGAATGCGGGTGGTTTCCGCCGCGGCGGTGGACGCGGTGGCGAGGAGGGCGGCGATGACGACGGCAAGACGCATGGGCAATTCCGCGAGCAGGGCAGGCCACGAGCTTAGCAGCGCATTGCCTGCCTGCGGTCGCGCAACGGGGTGCGCTTGAACTCAATCACGCAGTGGAAGGAGGATAAATCGTTTGCGGATCCACCTTGTCGTCAAGACGCACCAAGTCGTTTTCCTGAATCATCCATGTTTTGCCATCGACGTAGATCGCGCACCAGATGGATGCGCTGGTTTCCGAGAAACCGATGACTACCCCTTCGCGGGAATCCAGTTCCGACAGATTCGGATCCTTGGAAAGAATTTTTACGCGTTCGAAGTATTCCATACAGTCGACCGACTACTTGGGCGCGCCATCCTGCTTCAACGCATCGCGGATCTCGCGCAGCAGCAGCACTTCCTCGGTCGGGGCCTTCGGCGCCGGCGGTTCCTTGCGGGCGATGCGGTTGATCGCCTTGACCAGCATGAAGATGGCGAAGGCCACGATCACGAACTGGATGATGGTGTTGAGGAAATCGCCGATGCCGATCACCACGGCCGGTACCGGCTTGCCGGCGGCGTCCACCGTCGCCGCCTTCAGCGTCCATGCCCAGCGCGAAAAATCCACGCCGCCGACGAGCAGCCCGATCGGCGGCATGATGATCTTCTCGACCAGCGCGGTGACGATCTTGCCGAACGCGGCGCCGAGCACCACGCCGACCGCCAGGTCCAGCACGTTGCCGCGCATGGCGAATTCCTTGAATTCGCGGATCATGCTCATCGGGACTCCTCTCTTGTCAGTGCGGGCCTGTCGCCGCGGCGCTAGCCTAGCGCAGTCGCCGTGGTGGTCGAATCACAGGCGCGCGTATGTCGCGCGACAGGCGCGTCCTCAGCCGACGATGCGGCCGTGCCGCTCGGCCACGTTCTCCAGGCGCGCGCTGAAGCGATCGCCCGGGCGCAGCGCGGCCACGCCGGCCGGCGTGCCCATGAACACCAGATCGCCGGCGCGCAACGCGAACAGCTTGGACAGCTCGTGCAGGATCTCCGGCACGTTCCAGATCATCTGCTCCAGCAGCGACTGCTGGCGCACCTCGCCGTTGACTTCCAGCGAGAGGTTCAAGGCCTCCAGCGCCCCGACCTCGCCGGCCGGGATCAGCTCGCTGATCGGCGCGGAGGCGTCGAAGCCCTTGGCGATGTCCCACGGCAGGCCCTTGGCCTTGGCCGCGGCCTGCAGGTCGCGACGGGTCAGGTCCAGGCCCACGCCGTAGGCCAGGATCAGGGCCTCGGCGCCGTCCACCGGCAGCACGCCGGCGGGCGCGTCCTGGCCCAATGCCACCACCAGTTCCACCTCGTGGTGCAGGTCCTGGGTCGCGGACGGGTAGGGGACGGCCTCGTCGCCGATCACCAGCGCATCGGCCGGTTTCATGAAGAAGGTCGGCTGGCCGCGCTCGGCCTTCGAGGTCGGCGCACTGGCGCCCATCTCACGCGCGTGGTCGGCGAAGTTGCGGCCCACGCAGTAGATGCGATGCACCGGAAACAGGCCCTGCCCACGCACGGGAACGCGCGGAGCCTCGGCAGCGGCGAACAGATCTTTCATGAGCATGCATCCAACGAGAGGGGATGCAGCAGTTTAGCGGGTCGGGTTCAACCCGATTCCAACAGGGAAGCGGATGTCGCTCTCGCGATTCCCCAATCCCGATTCCCCATTCCCAGCTCTAAAGCGGCAAGGCCGGCTTGCGCACCACCCGATACTCGCCATCGACCACATGGCGGCGCGCGGTGGCCGGGCGCTTGCCGCGCTGGCTCAGCAGCTTCATCGCGATGCCACCCAGGATCATCGCCGCGCCCACGAACACGCTGACGAACACCAGCCCGGCCAGGATCGCCAGGCCGAGCAGGCCCACGGCCAGCTTGACCAGCGGATGGCGCGGCTTGCGCGGCGCGAAGACGTGCCGGAATTGGTCGAAATTGAAGAGGCGAGCACGCATGGCAGAACTCTGTTTCAGTTTGAACCGAAGGGGCGCAGTATCGGCGCTGTTTTATGTGACGGAGTGAAAACTTCGTTAAGCGAAAAATTAACACTTTGCGGTCAGGGGCTTGCATGTGCTCGCCGGGTGAAGGGTGTGCGGCGTCACGTCTGCCGATCGCCCATGCCAGAATGACCACCCCTTGCTGCCCGCGCTGCGTTCCATGACCGAATCATCTGCCGTGCTGGCGCCGCTGCACGCCCTCGTTTCCGGCGAGCTGGCCGAGGCCGAGACGCTGATCGGCGGCGAGCCCGAATCGCTGCTGCTGTACCGGGAGGGCGACACCGTGCGCGCGTGGTTGAACGTGTGTCCGCATGCTGGGCGCCGCCTGGACTGGGCGCCGGGCCAGTTCCTGAAGAGCCGCGAGGGCCACGTGGTATGCGCCGCGCATGGCGCCGCGTTCGAACTGCAGGGCGGCGAGTGCGTGTCCGGCCCCTGCCGCGGCCAGAGCCTGCATGCGGTGCCGGTGGACGTGCGCGACGGGCAGGTGGTGCTGGTTTAGCGCGCAGCGCAGGTGCTTGCGACGAGCCGCGCTACAGCGCGTGCCACCAGCCCATCGACATCAGGTTGACCATCAGCACCACCACCAGGGTGTAGACCAGCGACAGTGGGCCACCGACGCGCCACAGTTCGCGCGGCTGGTAATTGGCCGGGCCGGTGATCATCGAGATCACCGGATTGGACGCGGTCATCAGGTTGTTGGACGCCGACAGCGCCACGATCAGCGCGAACGCGGTGGGATTGCCGCCGGCCGCCAGCGCCAGGTTGACCGCGATCGGCACCATCACGATGGTCGCGCCGACATGGCTGATCACCAGCGAGAACGCGGTGGTCAGCAGGCCCAGGGCGATCTCCAGCGCCCACACCGGCATGCCCTCGGGTAGTCGCGCAATGGTATGCCCGGCGACCCAGGCCGCCGCGCCGCTGCTGTCCATCGCCCAGCCCAGCGGGATCAGCCCGGCCATCAGGAACACGGTCTTCCAGTTGATCGCCGCGTAGGCCTCGTCCATGCGCAGCACGCCGGTCAGCAGCATGCCGGCCACACCGGTCATCAGGGTCAGCGCCACCGGCAGCCTGGAGGTCAGCGCGATCAGGATGGTGAGGGCGAAGATCGTCATCGCGATCTTGAACTTGTGCGGGCGGTGCTCGCCCTTGGGGTAGTCGGTGACCACCACGAAGTCGCGGCTTTCCGAGGCCTGCGCCAGGTCCTGCCAGATGCTGTGGAACACCAGCATGTCGCCGGCGCGCAGCGGCACCTTGCGCACGTCCTCGCGGATCACCTGCTTGTCGCGGTTGATCGCCAGCAGGCTGATCCCGGCCTGCTTGCGCAGCCGCAGTTCTGCCGCGCTCTTGCCGATGAAGCGCGAGGTCGGCGGGATCACCGCCTCGGAGATGCCGGCGCGGCTGGGGTTGAACAGATCGCCGAGATTGCGCAGGCGCGAGGACAGGCGCAGGAACTGGTTCTGCGCGAAATCGGCGACCTGCTGGCGCGCGCCCATCACCCCGAGCACGCTGCCGACCCAGATGCGCATGTCCGCCGGCGGCGCCAGGCGGGTGTCGTTGCCGGTCTTCAGGGCGAGCAGCAGCGGCGCGTTGTGCACGGTCTCGGCCTCGCCCAGGGTCATGCCGACCAGCGGGCTGTCGGCACTGACGATCAGCTCGAACACGTCGCCTTCGATGCCGTAGGTGCGGGCGAAATAGCTCTCGGTGCGCGCCGGGGTGACGCCGTCGTTGATCAGCCGCTCTTCTTCGGCCAGCGCCTTGTCGCCGCGCACGCGGAAGTAGATCAGCGAGGCCGCCAGCAGCGCCACGCCGATCGGCAGCGGCGCGAACATGCGCAGCGGCTCGATGGTGGCCATGCCCGAGGGCAGGTTGTTGTTGGCCGACTGCAGCAGGTCGTTGAGCAGGATCAGCGGCGAGTTGCCGACCATGGTCAGCGCGCCGCCCATCACGATGGCCGCGGCGATCGGCAGCAGCAGCCGCTGCAGGGTCAGCCCGGTGCGTCCGGCCAGGCGCGAGGCCACCGGCAGGTACAGCGCCATCACCGACGGGTTCTGCATGAACGAGGAATTGAGCCCGGCGATGGCGGTGGTCAGCAGCATCAGCCGCTCCTCCACCCCGCGTGCGCGGCGCAGCAGCCACGAGGCCAGCCGGTTCAGCGCGCCGGTGCGCTCCAGCCCGGCGCCGAGGATGGTGGTGGCGATGATGCTCATCACCGCGTTACCGGAGAAGCCGCTGAACAGCTCCTCCGGCGCGATCAGGCCGGTCACCCCGAGCACCACCAGCACCACCAGCGCCACCACGTCGGCACGGATCCGCTCGAACACGAACATCGCCATGGTGAAGCCGACCAGCCCGAGCACGAGCTTCATATCGGTGGTCAGCGTCAGCGCGGTATCCATGCGAGGCCGGGAATGGGGAATCGGGAATGGAGAATGGCAGAAGCGGCCGGTCGTCGCAGGTCGTCGCTAGCGGGGGGCGGCAGACGAGGGCTCTTCCGATTCCCCATTCCCCGTTCCCGATTCCCGGTCGTACAGCAAATCCCACACCCCATGCCCCAGATTCTGGCCGCGGGTCTCGAAGTGGGTCTGCGGGCGCCAGTCCGGGCGCGGCACGTGGCCGCGCGGGCCGGCGCGGTTGACCAGGCCGGGGGTGGCGTCGAGTACGTCCCACATCTGTTCGGCGTAGTCGGCCCAGTCGGTGGCGCAGTGCAGGCGGCCGCCGGTGCGCAGCTTGCGCACCAGCAGCGCGGCGAAGGCCGGCTGCAGCAGGCGCCGCTTGTTGTGGCGCTTCTTGTGCCAGGGGTCGGGGAAGTAGATGCGCACTTCGTCCAGGCTGCCGTCGGCGATCTCGTGCTGCAGCACCTCCACCGCATCGTGGTGGTACAGGCGCACGTGATCGGCGCCGTCCTCGGCCAGGGCGTTGAGCAGGCGGCCCACGCCGGGGGCATGCACCTCGATGCCGATGTAGTCGCGGCTGGGGTCGTGCTGCGCGGCATGGCGCAGCGCGGCGCCGTTGCCGAAGCCGATCTCCAGCACCTTGGGCGCGGTGCGGCCGAAAGTGGCGTCCAGATCGCGCGGCTGGCCGCCGTAGTCCAGGCCGAAGCGCGGCCACAGCGCGTCGAACGCGCGCTGCTGCGCCGGCGTGAAGCGGCCCTGGCGCAGCACGAAGCTGCGCACCTGGCGATGGCCTTCCTCGACGGTGAAGGGTTTCGGCGGGGTCTTGGCGCCGGCACTGGAGAACGGATCGGTCATACCTGCGGCCTCACCCGATCAGTCCGTCGACCGGCGAGGAGGCGCTGGCGTAGCGCTTGCGCGGGATGCGCCCGGCCAGGAACGCCTCGCGGCCGGCCTCCACCGCCTTGCGCATGGCGCTGGCCATCAGCACGGGGTTGCGCGCGCCGGCGATGGCGGTATTCATCAGCACGCCGTCGCAGCCCAGCTCCATCGCGATCGCCGCGTCCGAGGCGGTGCCGACGCCGGCGTCGACGATGATCGGCACCTTGGCGTTGTCGATGATCTCCAGCAGGTTGTAGCGGTTCTGGATGCCCAGGCCGGAGCCGATCGGCGCGGCCAGCGGCATCACCGCCACGCAGCCGATCTCTTCCAGGCGCTTGGCCAGGATCGGGTCGTCGCTGGTATAGACCATCACCTTGAAGCCGTCGGCGACCAGGATTTCCGCGGCCTTGAGGGTCTGCACCACGTCCGGGAACAGGGTGCGCTGGTCGCCCAGCACTTCCAGCTTGGTCAGGTTGTGGCCGTCGAGCAGTTCGCGCGCCAGCCGGCAGGTGCGCACCGCGTCCTCGGCGGTGTAGCAGCCGGCGGTGTTGGGCAGGATGGTGTACTGCTCCGGCGGCAGCACGTCGAGCAGGTTGGGCTCGCCCGGGTTCTGGCCGATGTTGCTGCGGCGGATCGCCACGGTGACGATCTGCGCGGCGGCGGCCTCGGTGGCCAGGCGGGTCTGTTCGAGATCGGCGAACTTGCCGGTGCCGGTGAGCAGGCGCGAACGGTAGGGTTTGCCGGCGATCACCAGCGCATCGTGGGGGGCGGGAGCGTTCATCGGCGGATTATCGCCCATCGCACCGGCCCTGCCGAGCCCGCGCACGGCGGTGAGATTCAGCCGCCGCCCAGCGCGTGCACGATCTCGACCCGGTCGCCGGCGTGCAGTTCGTGCTCGGCATGCGCGCCGCGCGGCACGATCTCGCCGTTGACCTCGACCGCCACGCGCCGCTGGCCCAGCCCTTCGGCCTGCAGCAGCGCGGCCACGGTGGTGGCCGGCGCCAGCGTGCATTGTCTGCCGTTCAATTCGATGTTCATGCCATCATTGTGCAATGCGCGCCGTGGGCGTGCGAGTCGCAATCTTGCGGCAGTGCAACGTGAGCGTGTCCGGCAGAGGTGGAATGATGTCGGCCATGCGGCTACGTATGGTGCGGCCGCTCCCCCCGTTTCGCTGCATTTCTCGTGTTCCATTTCTGCCCGGGAGGGCTTCCATGACTTCGTCCATCCGTCCGCTCCGTTCGCTGCTCGCCGCCGCGATCGTGCTCGCCGCCGCGCCTGCGTTCGCGCAGTCCACCTACAGCCGCACCGTGTTCTTCGGCGACAGCCTGACCGACGCGGGCTACTACCGTCCGCTGCTGCCGGCCTCGGTGCGTGCGGTGACCGGCCAGTTCACCACCAACCCCGACTTCGTCTGGGCGCAGTACGTGGCCGAGTACTACGGCACCAACGCCGCCGCCAACGGCAACGGCCAGATCGGCGACGACTACGCCGCCGGCAATGCCCGTGTCGGCGTGGCCAACCCGAGCGCGCTGGGCGTGGCGCCGTCGCTGGCCACCCAGGCCAGCAACTACCTGGCCGCCAACGGCGGCAAGGCCGACCCGAACGCGCTGTATTCGGTGTGGGGCGGTGCCAACGACCTGTTCGCCATCGCCGGCGGTGCGCCGGCGCAGGCCACCATCGGCAATGCCGTGACCGCCGAAGTGGGCATCGTCGCCAGCCTGCAGAACGCCGGTGCGCGCTATGTCATGGTCAACAACCTGCCGGACGTCGGCATCACCCCGCGCTTCCGCGCCGGCGGCGCCGCGGCGATGGCGCAGGGCACCGCGCTCGCCACCGCCTACAACACCGCGCTGTTCTCCGGCCTCAAGAGCGCTGGCCTGCGGGTGATCCCGGTCGATACCTTCCACCTGCTGCAGGAAGTGGTGGCCAACCCGGGCGCCTACGGCTTCACCAACGTCACCGGCACCGCCTGCCAGCCGCAGATCACCGCGCAGTCGCTGACCTGCAACCCGACCAGCTACGTCAGCGCCGATGCCGCCGACACCTACGTGTTCGCCGACGGCGTGCACCCGACCGGCCGCACCCACGAACTGCTGGCGCAGTACGCGCTGTCGATCCTGGAAGGCCCGCGCACCCAGCAGATCCTGACGCACTCGGCGCAGATGGTCGGCCGCTCGCGCGCCGACCAGGTCGCCTGGCACGTCGACGGCCGCCCGGAAGCGGATGGCGTGCGCTGGTGGGGCAACCTGCGCGGCGACATGCAGCGCTACCAGCATGGCGACCTGTACGACGGCATGGCCCCGGCCGGTCTGTTCGGCGTGGACTGGTCGCGTGGCGAGTGGGTGTTCGGCGGCTTCGGCGGCTTCGGTCGCACCGATGCCGACTTCGGCAACCGCGGCGGCGACTACACCCAGGACGACAGCACCCTCGGCGGCTTCGCCGGCTGGTACGGCGAGCATGCCTGGGTCAACGCCCAGGTCAGCTACACCTGGCTGAGCTACGACGTCACCCGCAAGGTCAACCTCGGCCCGGCCACCATCGAGCACAAGGGCTCGCCGGACGGCAGCAACCTGACCGCGGCGCTGCAGGGCGGCTACGAGTTCGGCGAAGGCAGCTTCAAGCACGGCCCGGTGGCCGCGGCGATCTGGCAGAAGGTCAAGCTCGACGGCTACACCGAGAGCAACCCGAACTCCAGCGCGCTGGGCTACAGCGACCGCGACGTCGAGTCGATGGTCGGCCGCATCGGCTGGAAGGCCAGCATCGATGCCGGCACGGTGAAGCCGTACCTGCAGGCCACCTACGACCACGAGTTCAAGAAGAACCAGGAAGCCACCGCGTACCT
This sequence comes from Xanthomonas sp. LMG 12460, assembly GCF_009192895.1. Lineage (NCBI taxonomy): Bacteria > Pseudomonadati > Pseudomonadota > Gammaproteobacteria > Lysobacterales > Lysobacteraceae > Xanthomonas > Xanthomonas sp. LMG 12460. The sequence goes on from NZ_NKUH01000022.1 coordinate 137,441, forward strand.
GCAGACCATGTCCGACCTGGGCGAGTACGCGGTGCCGGGCATCAACTTCGACCGCAACTACGCGTCGGTGGTGCTGGGCGCGCGGACCAAGCTGTGGGGCTTCGAGAGCAACGTCGGCCTCGCCACCACCACCGGCCAGTCGCGCGCGCACGACACCTCGCTGTTCGTGAACTTCGGCGGCAGCTTCTAAGCACTGCCCGACGTTGCCTGCCTTGCCCGGCTGTGTGCCGGGCAGGGTGGGGCAGATGGGGTGACGTAAACCAACGGCATTGGATGCCAGTTGTGGGAGGGGCTTCAGCCCCGACGCCTCTGATCTCGAGCCGTCGGGACTGAAGCCCTTCTGCATTTCCAGGGCACGCTGCTGGGAGCGCCGGGATCGCCCGCGCGCTGCAGCCGCATTGCGCCGATTTCTTGCGCAACCCCCGGCCCAGCGCATAGACTGCACCGGCAACGCGGGCGTAGCTCAATGGTAGAGCTGTAGCTTCCCAAGCTACTGACGTGGGTTCGATTCCCATCGCCCGCTCCACGTTCCAACTTAGTCTGCAAGTTATTGACTGGGTTGAAGATTCAGGCCGATTGATGATTCCGAGCGATGCCCTCCGAGGTATCAATCGAGGTATCAATCTTGCCCAAGCCTCTGATCATTTCGCGCTCGGCTGGCCTGTATGCGCGCTTCTTTGTTCCCGCTGATCTGAAGCCCATGGTCGGCGCGCGCTACGTCTTTTCGACCAAGGCGAGTATCTTGGAACTATCCAAGTTACTGGATTGATTTTCTATAGGTCGGGCTTGGCGGACTATCGTGTGGGTTGAGAAGTGGAGCGCGCTTTGAGGGGCATGAAAGACGTATCGCTTTGGTGCGTCTTGACCACATTCGGAAATCGGTTGTCTCCGGCAAGACAAGAGTGAACTTCATTTTGCAAATTTCAAGCGAGAATATGAATCTGGCCTCGATAGACGAGATTTTCGTCGGTCGGGGGTTTTCAAGTATCCAGGGCGAGATGTCTCTGGCGAACGCAGTTTTTGGGTCTGATAGCTATCAAAGGTTCATCAAAAATCAGTCCTTTCCAGAATTCTTTGTTGCCGCTAAGGAGCGTGAGAGTGAGCTTGGCGTCAGACTCGCGGAGTGGAATGCCACCTCTCGAGAAGAGGTTAGTAAGGCCATTGAGCTTATCTTGGATGATCCTATTCTCGATTTCTTGCGAAAGCGTGATTTGTTCGTGCGGTTCTTTCCTGAGCAACTCGGGCAGATGCTCTCTGCGCATCTGTCGGCATATCAAGAAAGCGTCGAGCAGGAGGTTGAAAATCTCTGCATCGTCACGCGTGGAGCGGCCATCGATTTGAAGGGAGGCGAAGCGATTGTTGCGCGGAAGCAAATATTCAATGAGGTGGCGAGAGACGCCTTTGCGAAAATTGGGCTATCTGTTGCCGGCGAGAAGGATGGGCTGCTTCACTTTTCTGGGGTAGGAAACGACGGTGCCAAGTTTTCGGCGCAGATGGAGCCTTCATCCCTCACTAGAATATACTTGACGTATATGTGGCCGACCATTCGATACTGGCCTTTGATGTATTTTAGCTTGGTCGTTAAGAAGAGAGTGAAGGGCGAGAAGAAAGCGGCGATCATGATGCCGCCCGGCGTCCAGTCATTGACAGCGCTGCGCTTGGGCAAATACGAAGACAGTCACTCGCTAGAAATTGCTGTGCGCGCCTTGGCGCTCTGGATCGAACTGGGATTTTTCGGTGGCCCAGCCAAAAAGAACTGTTGAAATGATCAGAACTTTGAGCTTTTCCGGGTGTCTGGTTGCGCTATGCTCAGAGCAGGCCTTCGCAGTCACATGCACGACAGTGCCTCCCAAGGCCGGAAACAAGCGCATTGGACTGCACTAGGCGCGAAGGCCGAGCGTGTGATGGGTTTCGTTGAGGCGATAGAGGGTGAAGTCATTTTCTTCGGTCACGATTTCATTCACGCAGCACGGCTCCTGCTTGATGCGCCAATAGCGCCTCAGCGGAAGTCCTAGGCATTGCAGCAGAAGCACCCGATTGATGCTGTCGTGGCCGACGAGGACCACGGTCTGGCCGCTGTGATGGTGCAGGATGTGCTGTAACACCCGCATGGCGCGAACCAGGACATCCGCCAGCGTTTCGCCCCCCGGAATCACCGCTAGGTCCGGCATCGCAAACCAGGTCCGTGCGATGTTGGGCCAGCGCGCAGCCACCTCTTCGTGCGTCAGTCCCTGCCACTGGCCGTAATGGATGTCGGACAGGTCGTCCAGGATCGTGGTCGGCACGCCGGTCGCTTGCGCGATCGCTGCACCGGTCCGTACGCACCGCGACAGCGGACTGGTGTAGATCGCGTCCGGTGTCCAGCTTTGCGCGACGCGCGTCGCAAGCGCCGTGGCCTGCAGTTCGCCGAGCTTCGATAGCGGCAGTTCCGCACGCCCGCGGAACCGCTCGGGTGCGATCCAGTCGACATGCCCATGGCGGGCGAGGATCAGGGTGGTCATGGCGCCTTTCTCGCATTGTCTTGTCGAACCAACGCTGAGCGGTCTCGAGCCAGCGCGATCACCAGCAGCTCGGCAGCCGTTGGCGACCTGTCAAACCCGCTTCATCGACCAGCGCTAGCCTGGCCGACGCCTGAGCGTTCGCTCGTTGCCGGTGTTGCTTCTCGTGGTCGATCACAGTCGTCGTCGTTTTCTCACCCGCACGTCCATGGCCCTCGGGGCTGGCGCGACCATGCCGCTGTTGCCGGGCGTCATCCGCAGTGCGCTGGCGGTGCCGCCGGCGCGGGTCACCGGCACGCTGCAGGACGTGCAGCATGTGGTGATCCTGATGCAGGAGAACCGCTCCTTCGATCATTACTTCGGCTGCTTGCGCGGGGTGCGCGGCTATGGCGATCCGCGGCCGCTGCGGCTGCCCAGCGGCAAGCCGGTCTGGTACCAGCCCGAGCGCAAGGGCAGCGATCGTTACGTGCTGCCGTTCCGGCTCAACAGCCAGACCAGCAGCGCGCAGTGGATGAAGGATCTCAACCACGACTGGAAAGGCTCGCACGAGACCTGGAAGCACCACGATGCCTGGATCGCGCAGAAGAGCGCGATGAGCATGGGCCACTTCCAGCGCGAGGACCTGCCGTTCTACTACGCGCTGGCCGACGCCTTCACCCTTTGCGACGGCTACCACGCCTCGCTGTTCGGTCCGACCAATCCCAATCGCATGTACATGTTCACCGGCACCAGCGGCCTGAGCGTCGGCAACGACGGCGAGCAGGCGGTGAACAACCGCGACGACGGCAACTGGACCGCGGACATGGCGCGCGACAATCCGCGCTTTCCCGGCTACACCTGGAGCACCTACTCCGAGCGCCTGCAGCAGGCCGGCATCAGTTGGCAGGTCTATCAGGAGTTCGACAACTACGGCGACAACAGCCATCCGTACTTCGCCAACTTTCGCAAGCTGGACCGCGCGTCGCCGTTGTACCGCCGCGGCCGCGCCATCGTGCCTGGCTCCACCGCCGACAACGCCAAGGCCTCGCGCGGCGAACACCTGGTGGCCGCGTTCGAGCGCGACGTGCGTGCCGGTACGCTGCCGCAGGTGTCGTGGATCGTCGCGCCGTACCTGCTCAGCGAGCATCCTGAGGCCACCCCGGCCTATGGCGAATCCTTGAGCGCGCGGCTGCTGGAGGTGCTGGCCGCTTCGCCGGAGGTCTGGTCGAAGACCGTGTTCCTGATCAACTACGACGAGAACGACGGTTTCTTCGACCACGTGCCGCCGGCGCTGCCGGCGATCCGGCCGGAGCTGGGCGCCAGCAACGTGGACCTGCATGGCGAGGACTATCACGGCGTGCCGGTCGGGCTGGGGCCGCGGGTGCCGATGCTGGTGGTGTCGCCGTGGAGCCGCGGCGGCTGGGTGAACTCGCAGGTGTTCGACCACACCTCGGTGCTGCGCTTCCTGGAGCAGCGTTTCGGCGTGATGGAGCCGAACATCAATCCCTGGCGCCGCGCGGTTGCCGGCGATCTGACCTCCACGCTGGACTTCGTCGGCCACGATTCGGCGCCGGTGGCCTTGCCGGACACCCGCGATTACATCGCCCGCATCGATGCCACCGCGACGCTGCCGCCGCCACAGCGCCCTGCCCAGCAGGCGCTGCCGGTGCAGGAGCCCGGGCAGCGCCCGGCACGCGCGCTGCCCTACGATTTCGATGTGCGGCTGCAGGTGCAGGCGGACGCGCGCGTGTTGCGCATGCGCAACCGCGGCACGGCCGGCGTTGCGCTCAATGCCTATGCCGACGAGGGTGTGGCCGGGCCCTGGTTCTACACGCTGGCCGCCGGCAGCGAGCTGCAGGATGCGCGCCCCTGGCGCGGCGCTGCCGCCGATGCCGGCTACGCGCTGCGCGTGCATGGCCCCAATGGGTTCCTGCGCGAGTTCCATGGCGACGGGATCGGCGATGCCGGTCTGCAGGCCGAGGCCGACTACGATGCCGCCGCGCAATGCTTGCTGCTGACGCTGGTCAATGCGGGTGAGCAGCCCTGCGCGCTGCGCGTGCGCGACGGGTATCGCGGCGATGGTGGCGAGCAGGCGATCACGCTCGCTGCCGGTGATCGCACCGTCCTGCGTCTGCCGTTGCAGGCGCAGCACCACTGGTATGACCTCACCATCGACAGCGCGACTCTGCCGCAGTGGCGGCGGCGCCTGGCCGGACACATCGAGACCGGTCGGCCGAGCATGAGCGATCCGGCGATCGGCCGCGCGGTCGACGCGTAGTGGCTGCACTGGCGCTCCGATGCGTGGCCAGTTTCTGGCTGAGCACGGATGTTGCTGGAGCAGGACCTATAGGTAATGTCGCCGCTGCAGGAGCCGCTGTGATCCGGGTTCGCCAAGCGAGGCCATCGATGCTTTGACCTTGCTGCAGTCGGGACTGAAGTCCCTCTCACAAGGAGGATGGGTTTCGACGTCGCCGCCAGCAGGTGCGCATGAGACCTCGCGATGCGCCGGCGCTGGCGGCAGATTCAGTCGCGATCCTTTCGAGCGCATGCGATTCTGAAACGACGGCCAATGCTGCATGGCCATCCCCGTGCCCTGCAAGTTCGCCTCGCTCCCAAAACGCAAACGCCGCCGCTGCAAGAGCAGCGGCGGCGCGTGATGCCTTCCCTGGCAGTGTCGCGTCGGCTCAGAACTTGCCGCTGAAGGTGACGAAGAACTGGCGCGGCGCACCGGCCATCAGCGTCTGGTTGTAGCCGTTGGGGTCGGAGACGACGTAGCCGTTGGTGCCGACGGTGGCGAAGTAGCGCTTGTCGAACAGGTTGGTGACGTTCGCGCTCAGGCCCAGGTTCTGGAACATGCCGACCTGGCCGAAGTCGTAGCCGGCGCTGAGGTCGAAGCGCCAGTAGCTGGGCACCGACGAGTCGTTGAGGTAGCTGATGTAGCGGCGGCCGGTGTACTTGCCGTCCAGCGATGCGTGCCAGCCGGCGTTTTCGTAGGCCAGGCTGCTGGAGAACATCCACTCGGGGATGCCGACCACGCGCTTGCCGGAGGTCGCCACCACGCCGCCATTGAGGTAGTCGTCCTGGTAGGTCGAGTCGTCATAGGACAGCGAGTTCAGCCAGCGCAGCTGTTCGATCGGACGCCAGATCACCGCCAGGTCGGCACCCTGGCTACGCACCGAACCGACGTTGTTGAGCGTGGCCGAGCAGGTCTGGATCGCGCTGCACGGCGAGGTCACCAGCAGGCGGTCGTCGAAGGTGGTGTGGTACAGGGCCAGCGACGCTTCCACGCCGGCGCCGCGCACGCGGTAACCCAGTTCGTAGGTCTGCGCGGTCTCCGGCTCCAGCGAGCCCTTGATCGCATTGAACGCGGCCTGCGATTCCTGGAACGGGGTGAAGCCGAAGCCGGCCATGTTCTTGTTGTAGGAGGCGTAGACCTCCTGGTGGTCGTCGATCTTGTAGTTGATGCCGACCTGCGGCAGCAGGTCCGAATCGGCCTTGATCTCGCCGGCGGCATTGGACGCGGACGGCACCTGCGACTGCGCGGTGGTGTCGACGATCAGCTTCTTGGCGCCGAAGTTCAGGGTCAGGCGCTCGTCCATCAGGCGCAGCGTGTCCTGCGCGTAGACCATGGTCGTGTCGGTATCGTAGTGCTGGGCGAAGCCGCGCGCGAACAGGGTGCCGTTCTTGTTGAAGTAGTACAGATCGGTGAACGGGCCGTCGAGCAGGAAGTAGTTGCGCTCCTGCACGGTCTTGGCGTTCTGGTACCAGCCGCCGATCTCGATCTCGTTGCCTGCCACGGTGAAGTTCAGCGAGCCGGTGACGCCATGGCGGTTGAGGCGGTAGTCGGTGGTGCGCATCGACAGCGGCACGCTGGGCGAGGACGCGACGTACGGCGTGGTCCACTGGCCTTCGCCGTTGTTGTCGTGGTAGTAGCCGGTCAGGTTCAGCGTGGCGCTGCCGCCGAGGTTGAACGTGCCGCTGAGCGCGGCCAAGTTGTCGCGGCGCAGGCCGGCGCCGGAGTAGTAGGACGCGTCGGCCTTGTCGTAGTCGGCCGGCAGGCCGTTGAGGCTGGCCGGGTAGCTGCCCTTGCCGTTGAGCGCGTTGGCGATCTGCACCGCGCTGTTCCAGTCCGGCATCAGGTAGTCCCAATCCCAGCCGAGGACCCGCTGCGAGGTCAGCGACAGGTCCATGATGTCGTATTCCTTGCGGTGCGAGCTGTCCAGGTACAGGCTGACCCGGTTGCCATCGCCCCACTGGTACAGCGCCTTGGCGTTGGCCTGGTTGTACTCGTTGTTGCCGTAGCCCTTCCACTTGTCCATTTCGCCGTGCACCAGCGAGGTGTACAGCGAGAAGCCGTGGATGTCGCCGGTATCGCCGCGCAGGTAGGTGCGGCGGGTGCTGTCGGAGCCGAGGGTCTGGCTGAAGCGGAAGCCGGCGTCGGCATCCGGATCGGCCGAGTAGTAGCGCACGGTGCCGCCGAGGTTGCTGCTCGACGGCGTGCCCAGGCCGCCGGCGCCCTGCGCCAGCTCCACCGAGGCCACGTTCTCGGAAATGATCGCGCGGGTCACCTGCAGGCCATCGGTGACGCCGTAGCTCATGTTGCCCAGCGGCACGCCGTCCAGGGTGAAGCCGAGGCGGCTCTGGTCGAACCCGTGCAGGCTGATCGCGGTGGACCATTCGTAGGCGCCGAACGGGTCGGCCGACTGGAACTGCACGCCGGGCAGCTTGTCCAGGACCTTCAGCGCGCTGGTGCCGGGGGCGGCGATTCCGATGTCCTCACGGGTGATGCGCTGCACCTGGCGGGTGGTGCCGCTGGACACGACGGTGATCGCGTCGAGCATGGTGGCATCGTTGCCGCTCGCACTGGCCGCCGCATCGGCGGTTGCGGTGGCGGCGGCCGGCGCGGTCTCGGCCAGCGCGGCGAAGGCCGGCAGGGCGGACACGATGGCGAGCACCAGCGCGTGCGGGCGCAAGGATCTGGAAGTGGGGGTCATCGAAAGTCACCAATCAAGAGGGGGAGACGTTCCGGTCCTGCCGCGCGGGGCGCGGGCAGCCGGCACCGGGCCGGTACGCGGCCCGCCCGCCACGATGCAACGGTTTTGTGAACGTTTCGGGGCGGTCCGATGTCGGCTGTGGGACAGCACGCGGAACGTTGGTGATGGCGATCACCGCCGATCCCGGCCTTGCCGCGCGGGCGGCGGCGACGCGCGGCATCGCGGCGCCGGTGGCGCGACGTATGATGCCGGGCCAGCCACCGCCGCCGCCTTCGATGAAGCTCGCCATCCTGTCCCGCAATACCAAGCTGTACTCGACCCGGCGCCTGGTCGAGGCCGGCCGCGAACGCGGGCACACGGTGCGCGTGCTCGACCCGCTGCGCTGCTACATGCGCATCGCCGCCGGCGCTTTCACCATGCATTACAAGGGCAAGCCGATCACCGGCTACGACGCAGTGATCCCGCGCATCGGCAATTCGGTGACCCGCTACGGCACCGCGGTGCTGCGGCAACTGGAGATGATGGGCGTCTGCACGCCCAACCCGTCCGACGCGATCCTGCGCGCCCGCGACAAGCTGCGCGCGCACCAACTGCTGGCGGCCAAGGGCATCGACATGCCGATGACCGTGTTCGGCGACAACCCGGACGACACCGGCGATCTGCTGTCCATGCTCGGCCCGCCGCCGCATGTGGTGAAGTTGAACGAGGGCACCCAGGGCACCGGGGTGATCCTGACCGAGAAGGCCAGCGCCTCGCGCGGCGTGGTCGAGGCGCTGCGCGGGCTGTATGCCAATTTCCTGGTGCAGGAGTTCATCGGCGAGGCCGAGGGCGCCGACCTGCGCTGCTTCGTGGTCGGCAACCAGGTGGTGGCGGCGATGCGCCGCACCGCGCCGGAGGGCGACTTCCGCTCCAACCTGCATCTGGGCGGCACCGCCGAGAAGACCGCGGCCAGCCGTGGCGAGCAGGAGGTCGCAGTACGCTCGGCCAAGGCGCTGGGCCTGGGTGTGGCCGGCGTCGATCTGATTCGCTCCAAGCGCGGGCCGCTGGTGCTGGAGGTCAACTCCACGCCGGGCCTGGAAGGTATCGAGACGGTCTGCGGGCTGGATATCGCCGGCAAGGTCATCGAGCACCTCGAAGCTTGCCTGAAACGAAAGAAATCAGGGGCTTAGTCGCATTACTGGCCATTCGTTCTGGCTTAACACCGGTTTAATTCCGCCCTGCGTAAGCTTCTCCGGACCGCAGCTCTGCCCTCCTCAGCAGGAACGGTAATCGGGATAGAAAAACTTTCGGCCCAGGCAGCCCCGCTGCCTGGGTCTTTTTCTTGGGCGATTTGTTGGCGATCGCAGACCCGGCCGACGCCGGGGTCGCGCTTGCGGGCATGTTTGCGCGGCAGCTACATTGCGACGCAATGGGGGAACTGCGGAATGCAGGAAGCCCTGATCGGTCGTGGCGCCAAGGTGAGGCGCCCATGAACGTGAAGAAAGTGTTCGCGCGGCAACTCAGTACAATTCGGCAGCGATCTGAGTCGGGTGAACGTGTTCAAGAAGGAGGCGAGCCTGGCTTGGCGCAGGCGTTGCCGAAGAACGAATGGCAGGCCGCGCCGTTTGCGAGCGCCGTAGCTCGCGAGCGGATCGGCTGGAGTGAGAACTGATAGCGGCGACGCGCTGTCCAAGGCAGCGAATCGTCAGGTGGATCGCGAGGGCGAAAGTTCGCCTGGGCATCCATCGGAACGCATTGCAAATACCATGGCGGCGTGCCGCCGTGGACGACGAGGAGGCGCGGCATCCGCGGCGCACTCTACTGATACGTAGTACGACTGACGGGGTACATGTTGGTGCGAATTCTAGTGATCGAAGACAACAGCGACATCGCTGCCAATCTCGGCGACTACCTCGAGGATCGCGGTCATACCGTCGATTTCGCCGCCGATGGCGTCACCGGTCTGCACCTGGCGGTGGTGCACGAGTTCGATGCGATCGTGCTCGATCTCAATCTGCCCGGCATGGACGGCATCGAGGTCTGCCGCAAGCTGCGCAACGAAGCGCGCAAGCAGACGCCGGTGCTGATGCTCACGGCGCGCGATTCGCTGGACAACAAGCTCGCCGGCTTCGATTCCGGCGCCGACGACTACCTGATCAAGCCGTTCGCGCTGCAGGAAGTGGAAGTGCGGCTCAACGCACTGTCGCGCCGCGGCAAGGGCGTGCACACCCGGGTGCTGGAGACCGGCGATCTGGAATACAACCTGGACACGCTGGAAGTGCGTCGCCAGGGCAAGCTGCTGCAGCTCAATCCCACCGCGCTGAAGATCCTGCAGGCGCTGATGGAAGCCGCGCCGGCGGTGGTGACCCGGCAGGAACTGGAAACCCGCGTCTGGGGCGAGGAACTGCCCGATTCCGATTCCCTGCGCGTGCATATCCATGGCCTGCGCGCGGTGGTGGACAAGCCGTTCGACGTGCCGATGATCCAGACCCGCCACGGCATCGGCTACCGCATCGCCGCACCCGATGCCTGAAGCGCCTGCGTTGCCGCGTGTGGTGCGGCGGCGCGGACGCTACCGCCGCCGCCTCCGCAGCCGCATCATCCTCTCGTTCGTGCTGTTGGGCTTCGGCCTGACCGCACTGTTCGCGTTCGCCACCAACTGGGCGCGGGCACGCGTGGAGAACCAGCTGGTCGAGGATGTGATGAACAGGAACCTGGAAGCGTCCTGGCGCAGCTACGTGGCCAGCGGTGGGCGCAACCTGGCGATTCCGGTCCAGCAGATGAAGGGCTTCGTCTATCGCCCCGACAAGCTTGATGGCCTGCGTCGCGATTTCCCGGAGTGGGAGCGTCTGAGCGACGGCATCCACATGATGTCGGGCACCGACGCGGACGGCAAACCGTTCGCCTACAAGGTCGGCGTGCGCAAGACCCCGGACGCCTGGTTCTTCATGGCCTACGACCTGACCCAGACCATGCAGGGCGAGGTGCAGCTCAAGCGCACCCTGATCCTGTCGGTGCTGGTGTTCAGCGCGTTGTCGCTGGTGATCGGTTGGTGGTCGGCGTCGCGGGTGATGCGGCCGGTGTCGGACCTGGCCGCACGCCTGCGCGCCTATCGCGGCAGCAGCGATCCCAAGCCGCTGGCGCCGCACTTTCCCGACGACGAGGTCGGCCAGCTGGCCGAGGCGCTGGACGACTATTCGGCGCGCCTGACCGAGGTGGTGCAGCGCGACCGCGAGTTCAATGCCGACGTCAGCCATGAACTGCGCACGCCGCTGGCAGTGATCCGCGGCGCCACCGAGCTGCTGCTGACCCGGCCCAATCTCGACGAGAAAGTGCTGCAGCGCCTGCAGCGCATCCAGCGCGCCGAACAGCAGTGCAGCGACTTGATCGGGTCGCTGCTGCTGCTGTCGCGCAACGAGCGCGGGCAGGGACACAGCAACGTCGCCAAGGTGGCCGAGCAGTTGATCGAGTCGCATCGCGCGCAACTGGGCGGCAAGCCGCTGCAGTTGCTGCTGGAAGGAGAGCGCAACCTCACCATCGATGCACCGGAAGCGGCGCTGTCGGTGGCGCTGGGCAATCTGATCGGCAATGCCGTCAAGTACACCCAGGAAGGGCAGGTGGTGGTGCGGGTGCTGAGCGACGCGGTGCAGGTGATCGATTCCGGCCCGGGTCTGAGCGAGGAGGACGCGGCCAAGCTGTTCCAGCGCGGCTACCGCGGCACCCACGCGGGCCATTCGCAGGGCGGCGGCATCGGTCTGTCCATCGTCAGTCGCCTCTGCGATCTCTATGGCTGGCAGGTCAACGTGCGTCCGGGCGCCACCAAGGGCGTGGTGGCAACACTGTGGTTCAAGCCTGCCTGAGGCTGGCGACGGCGCTTCGTCCATCGCGTAGGAGTGGCTTCAGCCGCGACCGGGCGTTCCCCCGGTGAAGATGATCGCGGCTGATCCCAGCGGGAACAAGGGCGCCTAACTACAAAGACGTTGACGCCTTGGCCGCAGCCAGCGCACGGTACTGCTCGTCCAGCTTCTCCACCGCTTCCTGCAGTGCCGCCGCGGCGCCGTCGTTGACCACCACATCGTCGGCGATGGCCAGGCGCTCTGCGCGGGTGGCCTGGGCCGCCAGCATGCGCTGCGCCAGATCGGCGGTGATGCCGTCGCGTTGCATCAGGCGGGCGTGTTGCAGCGCCTCGGGGGCGTCGATCACCAGGATCCGGTCGAGCCAGGGATAGCGCGCGCGCGCACCGACCTCGGTCAACAACGGGATGGCGGCGATCGCGTAGGGTCCGGCGGCCGCGCGGCACTGTTCCTGCAGCAACCGGCGAATAGCCGGGTGGGTGATCGCTTCCAGGTCGCGGCGTGCCGTTGCGTCCTCGAAGATCCGCTGGCGCAGGGCTGCGCGGTCGAGTTGCCCATCGTCCTGCAGGATCTGCGGCCCGAACCGCGCCACGATCTGTGCCAGGGCGGGGTGGCCGGGCGCGACCACCGCACGCGCGGCGAGGTCGGCATCGGCGACGACGATGCCCTTGGCCTCGAAGCGGCGGCTCAGTTCGCTCTTGCCGGAGGCCACGCCTCCGGTCAGGCCGACGACGAAATCAGTCAAGCCTTGGGCTCCGTCAGCGCAGTCCCGACCAGCGCATGTAGGTCTCCACGATCTCCGTGCCCCAGAAGAAGGTGATCCAGCCGGCGATCGCCAGATAGGGGCCGAACGGGATCGGCGTGGCGCGGTCGCGGCCCTTGGCCGCCAGCCACAGCGAACCCAGGATCGCACCGACCAGGGAGGAGATCAGGATGGTCGGCAGGATGCCCTTCAGGCCGCACCAGGCGCCGATCGCGGCCAGCAGCTTGAAATCGCCATGGCCCATGCCTTCCTTGCCGGTGATCTGCTTGAACAGCCACCACACCGACCACAGCGAGAAGTAGCCGACCGCAGCGCCAAGCAGGGCGGGCTTGGCCGGCATGTACAGGTTGTCCATGCTGCCGATCAGGCCGAGCCACATCAGCGGCAGGGTCAACTGGTCCGGCAGCAGGCGCGTGCGCAGGTCGATGCCGGACAATGCCACCAGGAAACAACTGAACACGATCGCGCCGAAGCCCTGCCAGCCGAAACCGAAGCGCCACACACTGGCGACCACCAGCAGGCTGGTGAGCAGTTCCACCAGCGGGTACTGCGGCGAGATCGGCGCATGGCAGTAGCGGCACTTGCCGCGCAGCGCCAGCCAGCTGAACAGCGGGATGTTTTCGAACCAGGCCAGCTTGTGCTTGCAGTGCGGGCAGTGCGACGGCTCCACCACGATGCCGGGCGGCGGCGGATCGTAGATGTCCGGCAGCTCCAGGATCTCGCGCGAATCGCGCTTCCACTGCCATTCCATGCGCCTGGGCATGCGCAGGATGACCACGTTGAGGAAGCTGCCCACCAGCAGGCCGAGCCCGGCCGCGGCCGGGAAGCCGAGGCCGGGGTGTTGATCGAGAAATGCCATTAATGCTTATCCAACGACGGAGGCCAGCTTGAAGATCGGCAGGTACATGCCGATGACCATGCCGCCGACGATGGTGCCGATGAACACCATGATCAGCGGTTCCAGCAAGCTGCTTAATGCATCGACCGCGTTGTTGACTTCCTGCTCGAAGTACTCGGCCACCTTGAACAGCATTGCATCCAGCGCGCCGGCCTCTTCGCCGATCGCGGTCATCTGGATGACCATGTGCGGAAACAGATTGGTCTGCTTCATCGCCACATTGACCGGGTAACCGACCGCAACGTCGTCGCGCATGCGCAACACCGATTTTTCATAGACGCTGTTGCCGGTGGCACCGGCGACGATGTCCAGCGCCTCCACCAGCGGCACGCCGGCGCGGAAGGTCACGGCCAGCGTTCGGGAAAAACGGGCCACCGAGCTGTTGTGCATGATCTGACCGATGATCGGCACCTTGAGCACCAGTCGGTCCATCCCATGCTGCATCGCAGGCGAACGTTTGTAGGCGAAGATGAAGCCGCCGATGGTGCCGATCAACAAGAGCAACAGCATCCACCAGTAAGCCACCATGAAGCGAGATGCAGCAACGATCATCTGGGTGAAGGCCGGTAGCTCCGCACCGAAGCCCTTGAACACATCCTCAAACTGTGGAACGACCCAGACCAGTAGGATCGAAGTGACGATCAGGGCAACCGCCATCACCATGGCGGGGTAAAACAAGGCCTTCTTGATCTTGCCCTTCAGTGCTTCGATATTCTCTTTATAGGTGGCAACCGTCTCCAGCACCGTCTCGAGTACGCCGGCGCCTTCGCCGGCCTTGACCAGATTGCGGTACAACTCGTCGAACTGCACCGGATGCTTGCTGATCGCCTCGTACAGGGATGAGCCGCCCTCGATATCGGTGCGTATCTGGTCCACCATCTTCTTCATGCGCGGGTTCTTGTGCCCGCTGGCGATGATCTCAAGCGAACCAACAATCGGCACGCCCGACTTCATCATCGTTGCCATCTGTCGGCTGAAGAAGGCGATGTCCTTGGGGCTAATCTTCTTGCCAGCGGCACCAAACAACGGTTTGGGCTTGGGCTTGACCACCGAAGGGGTAATGCCCTGACGGCGCAGCTCTGCACGCAATAGGTTGGCATTCTTGGCGACTTGCTCGCCCTTCATCTTGACGCCGCGCTTGTCCGTGCCTTCCCAGACGAAGGGCACCTGTTGGCTGGTATTGCGCGCGACTGGCTCTTTCTTGACTGCGCTGCGAGTTGCGGACATCAGGTCGTCTCCCCCGTCCGGCCATCCCCGGGCGGACATGGGGGCATGGTATCGGTTTCCGTGGCGCCTGGCATCTGGGAGCGCTACCGCGGCACACGTCTGCTGAGATCGGTGTGACGCAGTGCGTCACTTTATGTCGCTCATGGGCAGTTGGTCCATTCGGTCGCAGATTCCTGATTTGCTTGCGCCGCGCCATTGGCGCTAGTGCATCATACGCCGTAGGGGCAGCGTCCAGGCATGTTTGAGAAGTTGGCACGCAGTCTGCTTCGCTTACCCCGCTCGTGGCGCTTCGCCGCGGCGCTCGGGGAGTAGGATCCGCGGGCGAGTGCCTACCACCACCTAACATTCCATCTCTAGGGGTTCACAATGAAGAAGCAGCAGGGCTTTACCCTGATCGAACTGATGATCGTGGTTGCGATCATCGCCATCCTGGCTGCCATCGCGCTGCCGATGTATCAGGACTATGTTGCCAAGTCGCAAGTCACCGCTGCGCTGGCAGAAATCACTCCCGGAAAGACGCAGGCCGAAGTTCTCCTGAACGAAGGAACGGACTTCAATGCCGCCACTGCTATTGGCCTCAATACTTCTACTCGCTGCCCGACTTTGGCTGTTACGGGCACTGCTGCCAGTAGGGCCTCCACCATCACCTGCACCATCGCCGGTAACTCGCAGGTCAAGGGTAAGACCATTACCTTGACGCGTACCGCCGCTACCGGTGTTTGGGCTTGTTCCACCACCGCCGTGGCTAAGTACAAGCCGAATGGTTGCACCTAAGTTTAAGCCGTTTATGCTAACGGAGTGAGTTCACACAACAATGCCCCGTAAGGGGCATTGTTGTGTCTGGTGTTATGGGATTAGTGTCATGAGTCTTAATTCTCGAATCTGCGATCTCAATAAGATCATGGAATTTAGGCGAGCATTATGAGTGCAATAGTTTCAGCCAATCTTGTCGGCATCACCGGCATCGCCCGCCGCCTCGTGCAGGACGGGGTGCTGGACGAAGCCGCGGCGCGGACCGCGATGGCCCAGGCGGGCGAGGCCAAGGTGCCACTGCCGCAGTGGTTCTCCGAGAAGAAGCTGGTCACCGCCGCGCAGCTGGCCGCCGCCAATGCGGTGGAGTTCGGCATGCCGTTGATGGATGTCTCGGTCTTCGATGCCAGCCAGAACGCGATGAAGCTGGTCAGCGAGGAGTTGCTGCAGAAGTACCAGGTGCTGCCGCTGTTCAAGCGCGGCGGCCGCCTGTTCGTCGGCATCAGCAACCCGACCCAGACCCGGGCGCTGGACGACATCAAGTTCCACACCAATCTGACGGTGGAGCCGATCCTGGTCGACGAGGACCAGATCCGCCGGACCCTGGAGCAGTGGCAGGCCAGCAACGATTCCCTCGGCAGCGCGCTGGGCGACGACGAGGGCATGGACAACCTCGATGTCGGCGGCGGCGACGAGGACATGGGCGGCGGTGGCGACACCGGCATCGATGCCAAGGGGGAGGACACCCCGGTCGTCAAGTTCGTGAACAAGGTGCTGGTCGATGCGATCCGTCGCGGCGCGTCCGACATCCACTTCGAGCCCTACGAGGACGACTACCGGGTGCGCCTGCGCATCGACGGCCTGCTCAAGAGCGTGGCCAAGGCGCCGGTCAAGCTCAACCAGCGCATCGCCGCGCGCCTGAAGGTGATGGCGCAGCTGGACATCGCCGAGAAGCGGGTCCCGCAGGACGGCCGCATCAAGCTCAATCTGTCCAAGAACAAGCAGATCGATTTCCGCGTCAGCACCCTGCCGACGCTGTTCGGCGAGAAGATCGTGTTGCGTATCCTCGACGGCAGCGCGGCCAAGCTGGGTATCGACAAGCTCGGCTACGAGCCCGAGCAGCAGAAGCTGTTCCTGGACGCGATCCACAAGCCGTACGGCATGGTCCTGGTCACTGGCCCCACCGGCTCGGGCAAGACGGTGTCGCTGTACACCGCGCTGGGCATCCTCAACGACGATACCCGCAATATCTCCACCGCCGAGGATCCGGTCGAAATCCGCCTGCCCGGGGTCAACCAGGTGCAGCAGAACAACAAGCGCGGCATGACCTTCGCCGCCGCGCTGCGTTCGTTCCTGCGCCAGGATCCGGACATCATCATGGTCGGCGAAATCCGCGACCTGGAGACCGCCGAGATCGCGATCAAGGCCGCGCAGACCGGCCACATGGTGCTGTCCACCCTGCACACCAACGACGCGCCGCAGACCATTGCACGCCTGATGAACATGGGCATCGCACCCTACAACATCACCAGCTCGGTGACCCTGGTCATCGCCCAGCGCCTGGCGCGGCGCCTGTGCAACAACTGCAAGCGCCCGGTCCAGTTGCCGGAAAAGGCCTTGCTGGCCGAAGGCTTCACCGAGGCGGAGATCGCCGCCGGCGTCCAGCTGTACGAGGCGGTCGGCTGCGACGAGTGCACCGAGGGCTACAAGGGCCGCACCGGCATCTATCAGGTGATGCCGATGAACGACGAGATCGCGGCGATCGTGCTGCAGGGCGGCAACGCCATGGACATCGCCAGCGCCGCGCAGAAGATCGGCGTCAAGGACCTGCGCCAGTCGGCCTTGCTCAAGGCCCGCAACGGCATCACCAGCCTGGCCGAGATCAATCGGGTGACGAAGGATTGAAGAGCCGGGAATGGGGAATCGGGAGTGGGGAATCGGAAAAGCGGCTTTTCCGTCCCTGTTGATCTACCGGTAGTCCAAGCATTGTTCCCGGGCTTCTCGACGCTTGGCGCGGGCGGACAATGCCGGCTGCGCCCAACCGCATTACCCCGCTCAATTGGGCGAAGGGCTAAGAGCAGCCGGGAGATCGGCTTTTCCCATTCCCCAATCCCGATTCCCCATTCCCGGCTTCACTACTCCATCCCCAGCTTCTTCAGCTTGTAGCGCAACGCGCGAAAGGTGATGCCCAACTGCGCGGCGGTGCGGGTCTTGTTCCAGCGGTTCTCTTCCAGCGCTTTCTGGATCGCGGCGCGTTCGAGTTGCTCGATGTAGGACGGCAGGGCGGAGGAGCTGGGGTCGATGTCGACCACGCCGCGCGGCAGGGCCGGGGCGGCTTCGGCGGCGCTGCGGGCGTGGTTGCCGGGTTGCGGCAGGCGCAGGTCGGTGGCGCTGATCTGGTCGTCCTCGGCCATTGCCAGAGCGCGCTCGAGGATGTTTTCCAGTTCGCGCACGTTGCCGGGGAAGGCGTAGCTGCTCAGTGCGTCCAGGGCGGAGGGCGACAGCAGCGGGGTGGGGCGGCCGTGGCTCTTGGCCAGCCGTGCCAGGATCGCTGCGGCCAGTTGCGGCAGGTCGCCGCCGCGCTCGCGCAGCGGCGGCACGCGCAGTTCGATCACGTTGATGCGGTAGTACAGGTCGTGGCGGAAGCGGCCCTCGGCGACCAGGTCGGCCAGGTCCTTGTGCGTAGCCGAGAGGATGCGCACGTCCACCGGCACCTCGGTGGCGGCGCCGACCGGGCGGACCGATTTTTCCTGGATCGCGCGCAGCAGCTTGACCTGCATCGGCAGCGGCAGTTCGGCGACCTCGTCGAGGAACAGGGTGCCGCCGTGCGCGGCCTGGAACAGGCCGGCCTGGTCGGCGTGGGCGCCGGTGAAGCTGCCCTTCTTGTGGCCGAAGAACTCGCTTTCCATCAGTTCGGCCGGGATCGCGCCGCAGTTCACCGGGACGAAGGGGCCGGCGGAGCGGGCGCCCTGTTCGTGGATGGTGCGCGCGACCAGTTCCTTGCCCACGCCGGATTCGCCGAGGATGTAGACCGGCGCCTGGTTGCGCGCGACCTTGGCGATGGTGCTGCGCAGGGCGTCCATCGCCGCCGAGGCGCCGAGCAGGCGGCTGGCCTGTTCCGGGGCAGGCTGCGGCGGCGCGGCGCGGCTTTCGTTGTTGAGTTCCAGCGCATGCTTGACCAGGCCGCGCAGCACCTGGATGTCCACCGGCTTGCTGACGAAGTCGAAGGCGCCGGCCTTCAGCGCTTCCACCGCCAGGTCCATGCTGCCGAAGGCGGTGATCATCGCCACCGGCGTGCGCGGGTAGTGCTTGGCGATCTCGCTGACCAGCTCGATGCCGTTGCCGTCGGGCAGGCGCATGTCGGTGATGCACAGATCGTAGGGATTGCTCGCCAGCAGTTCGCGCGCTTCGGCGAGGTTGGCGGCGGTGCTGATGCGCAGCCCCATCCGGCCCAGGGTCAGGACCAGCAACTCGCGGATGTCGCGCTCGTCGTCGACGACCAGGGCGCTTCGGGTTTCGTTCATGTGCAGGGAAGATAGCGTAGGAACCGGGGCATGCGCCAATTTACCGGCGCCGGCCGCGCGCTGGCGGAGCGATTCTCACCTGTCAGCCGCTGAGCATGGCGTGCGGGCCGGGCAGGGCGACGCGGAAGCAGGCGCCGCCGGCCGGCACCGGCACGTACTCCAGGCGCGCCTGGTTGGCCCGGCACAGCTCGCGGGCGATGTACAGGCCCAGCCCGGTGCCGTGCTCGGAGGTGGTGAAGAACGGCCGGAACAGCTGTGCCGCCACCGCCTCGGGAATGCCGGGGCCGCGGTCCATCACGTCGACGATGGCGCTGCGCTCCTGCAGCGCCACGCGCAGGCGCACCCGCGCCGGCTCCTCCATCACCCGCCCGTACTTGAGCGCGTTGTGCACCAGCGCGCTGAGGATCTGGTGCAGGTGTTTGGGATCGACCAGCGCGTGCACCGGCTGCGGGGCGAGGATCGCTTCGAGGCTGTCGGTCTCGATCGACAGGGTCTGCCGGTACTCCAGGACAAAGCGGCGCACGAACGCGCCCAGGTCCAGGTTCTCCGGATTGGAGCGCTCGCGCCGGGCCAGGCCGAGCACGCTCTCGACGATGCCGTTGGTGCGCTGGCACTGCTGGTGGATGATCTGCAGCAGGCGGCGGTCGGCATCGCCGATCGCCGGCGATTCCTCCAGCAGCTGCGAGGCGTAGTTGATCGCGGCCAGCGGGTTGCGGATCTCGTGGGCCAGGCTGGCCGAGAAGCGGCCCAGCGCCGACAGCGTCAGCGATTCGGCGCGCCGCGAGACCACCGTGGCGTCGTCGAGGAACACCAGGGTCAGGTCGCCCTCGGCCAGCAGCCGGGCGAAGCGCGGCTGCACCTCCGGCTGGTCCGGCGACAGCTGCAGCGGGCTTTCGTCCTGGTTCCAGCCGTTGCGCCAGCGCTGCAGGCGTCGGGCCAGTTCCGGCGCGGCGCTGGCCAGGTCCAGCCGGCCGCTGCCACTGTTGCCGTCGGTATCGCCGAGCAGGGCCGACGCGGCCTCGTTGGCCAGCGTCACCCGGTTCTGCGCGTCCACCACGAGCACTCCGGTGCGCATGCGGCGGATGATCAGTTCGTTGATTTCGTAGAGATTGGCCACCTCGGCGCCACGGCGCTCGGCCAGGTGCTGGCTGGTGCGCGCACGCTGGCCGATGCGGTTGCAGATGTAGGCCACCGCCAGGTAGCTGGTGGCGAACATCGCCAGTTCGGCCAGGCTGCGGGTATTGTCGGCGCCGTCCAGCACGCTCCAGACGTATTCGGCCAGCGTCGCCGCCGAGGCGGTCAGGGCGATGGCGATGCCGCCGCGCAGGCGCAGCAGCATTGCCGCGGCGGCGACGTTGAACAGCAGCATCATCGCGATGCCGGCGCTGGCCGCGGGCAGGGCATGCGCGGCCAGGGTCGCGGCGACGATGTCGGCCAAGGCGCTGAAACCGACGATCGGCGCCAGGTGCGCCTCGTTGCGCCCCCACATCAGCAACGCCAGCGCCACCGCCAGGTAGGCGGTGGACAAGGTGGCGGCCAGTTGCGGGTAGCGCGGTTCGCCCACCAGCACGCCGAGCGGGCTGAACACCAGGGCGGCGATCAGCCCGGCCACCAGCACCCGGTACAGCGCGAAGAAGTACAGCTCGCGGCGCGGAATGGACTCGATGCGATCGATGAGCGAGGCGCTGGTGGGCAAGCCGGACTCCGGGCGGACAGCGGACGGCGCGAGTATAGGGGCGGCGCCGTCTACGCGGAGGGCGACCGGGGCGGTGGCGACCTGCCTGGGCCGTCACCGCCCTCGACGGGGAAACCGCGATTGCCGTCGCCGGCGGCCCGGCGCCGGATCGGGGCAAGGGCCAAGGACGACGTCGCGGGGTGAGGGCAGCAAGGCGTGGGCGGCCGAGTGCCCGCTCCACCCGGCGGTGCCACCGCGGACCCCGCCGGAGGCCTCGGTCGGGCCAGGCCGCCGGCGCTTTTGCGCCGCCGCCCTCGGTCGGCGACAATAGGCGTCCCGTCCGTACCGCTCCCGGCCGCCACTCAGGGCCCGGATCGCTGCGGGACGGCCGTTCCTTTTCCCACGGTGACGCATGAATTTCCACGAATATCAGGCAAAACAACTGCTTGCCGAGTACGGCATCCCGGTCCCGGCCGGCAAGGTCGCGGCGACTCCGGAAGAAGCGGTTGAAGCCGCCAAGTCGCTTGGCGCTGGCCCTTGGATGGTCAAGGCGCAGATCCACGCAGGTGGCCGCGGCAAGGCCGGCGGCGTCAAGTTCTGCAAGACCACCGACGATGTGAAGGCCGTTGCCGAGAAGCTGCTCGGCACCAAGATGGCCACCTACCAGACCGCCGGCGTCGAGCTGCCGATCAACCTGGTGCTGGTGACCACCGCTGGTGAGATCGTCAAGGAGCTGTACCTGTCGGTGCTGGTCGACCGCGGCACCCGCACCATCAGCTACATCGCATCGAGCGAAGGCGGCATGGAGATCGAACAGGTCGCCGCCGAGACCCCGGACAAGATCCACACCCTCAACGTCGACTTCGTCGAGGGCGTGCAGGGTTACCACGGCCGCGACATCGGCTTCAAGATGGGCCTGACCGCCAAGCAGGCCGGCCAGTTCGCCAGCATCATGGTCAACCTGTACCGCATCTTCAACGAGAAGGATCTGGCGCTGGTGGAGATCAATCCGCTGGCCATCCTCGACGACGGCAACCTCTACGCGCTGGACGGCAAGTTCAACAGCGACGACAACGCCAACTTCCGCCACAAGGAACTGGTCGCCATGCGCGACAAGTCCCAGGAAGACGAGACCGAAGTGACCGCTTCGGAGCTGGACATCAACTACGTCACCATGGACGGCAACATCGGCTGCATGGTCAACGGTGCCGGTCTGGCCATGGCGACTATGGACGTGATCAAGCTCAACGGCGGCGAGCCGGCGAACTTCCTGGACGTGGGCGGCGGCGCCAACAAGCAGCGCGTGATCGAGGCGTTCAAGCTGATCCTGTCCTCGGACAAGGTCGAAGGCATCTTCGTCAACATCTTCGGCGGCATCGTCCGCTGCGACATGATCGCCGAGGGCATCATCGCGGCGGTCAAGGAAGTGGGCGTCAAGGTTCCGGTCGTGGTGCGCCTGGAAGGCACCAACGTGGAAGAGGGCAAGCAGCTGCTGCGCGACAGCGGCATGGCCATCATCCCGGCCGACAACATCAACGACGGCGCCAAGAAGGTCGTTGAAGCTGTCAAGAACGCTGCCTGATCCACGACACCAAGGAACTCCAATGTCTGTTTTGATCAACAAGAACACCAAGGTGATCGTGCAGGGCTTCACCGGCCAGCAGGGCACCTTCCACGCCACTCAGATGATCGAGTACGGCACCCAGGTCGTCGGCGGCGTCACGCCGGGCAAGGGCGGCACCACCCACATCGACCTGCCGGTGTTCAACACTGTGGCCGATGCCGTGCAGAGCACGGGCGCCGACGCTTCGGTGATCTACGTGCCGCCGCCGTTCGCGGCCGACGCGATCCTGGAAGCGGCTGCGGCCGGCATCAAGGTCATCGTCTGCATCACCGAAGGCATCCCGGTGCTGGACATGCTGCGCGTCAAGAACGTGCTGACCCGCTCGCATCCGGACACCGTGCTGATCGGGCCGAACTGCCCCGGCGTGATCACCCCGGGCGAGTGCAAGATCGGCATCATGCCGGGCCACATCCACAAGCCGGGCAAGATCGGCATCGTCTCGCGTTCGGGCACGCTGACCTATGAAGCGGTCAAGCAGACCACCGAGGTCGGTCTGGGCCAGTCCACCTGCATCGGCATCGGCGGCGACCCGATCAACGGCCTGAACTTCGTCGACTGCCTCAAGCTGTTCAACGAGGATCCGCAGACCGAAGGCATCATCATGGTCGGCGAAATCGGCGGCGACGCCGAGGAAGCCGGTGCCGAGTACATCGCCAAGCACGTCAAGAAGCCGGTGGTCGGCTTCATTGCCGGTGCTTCGGCCCCGGCCGGCAAGCGCATGGGCCACGCCGGTGCGATCGCCTCGGGCGGCAAGGGTACGGCCGAGGGCAAGTTCGCGGCGATGGAAGCCGCAGGCGTCAAGACCGTCCGCTCGCCGGGCGACCTGGGTGCGGCGATCGCCTCGCTGGTGAAGTAAGCCGTCAGCGCTGCGGCAGCGACCCGCCTTCGGGTGCGTCGTTGTCGCCGCCGCTGTCCGGAAAGGCCTCGCGCAAGCGGGGCCTTTTTCGTTCCGGTTGGCCGGTGTGCGGCATCGTTGCGGCGTGCCCGGCGCGACGGGCCGGGTGCGGACGGCCACGCGATGCAGCCGACCAGCCCCTGCGCAATCAAGCGTTTGCGCCATCCCCAGGGGCGCCACTCGTCCCTGTCGACCCGCCATTGGTCCCCAGGCCTGGGGTTGCCGTCCCTGCTGCGCTGACAGGGCCCGGCACGACTTCGACACTGCCGCCACTTTCTTCGGCAGCGACAGGAGCGGATGCGTGATCAGGCGATGGCGGACAGCGGTATGCGGGGCGGGCATGGCGATGGGTATCGGCGGCATCTGCGCGGCGGCGCCAGGCGACTGGGCCAGTTATGCCGGCGCGCCCGGCGGCGGGCAGTACTCGCCGCTGACCCAGATCACGCCGGACAACATCGGCCGGCTGCGTATCGCCTGGTCGTTCCGCACCGGCGAACTCGGCGCGGGCCTGCCCGATCCGGAACGGCGCCGCTTCGAGGCCAATCCGCTGGTGCTGGGTGGGCGCATGTATCTCACCACCGGGACCGGCATCGCCTTCGCCCTGGATGCGACCAGCGGCCGCGAACTGTGGTCGTTCGATGCCAAGGTGCCGCGCAACAAGCACTACAGCGACCCGGCCTCGCGCGGGGTGAGCTTCTGGCGCGACACCCAGGCGACGGCCGGCGCGTGCCGCGAGCGCATCGTGTACGGCACCCTGGATGCGCGGCTGATCGCGCTGGATGCCGCCGACGGCAAGCCCTGCGCCGGATTCGGCAAGGACGGCACGATCGACCTGCATGCCGGCATCGACGTGCACGACAACGCCAGCGATCCCTGGGCCAACTATGCGGTGACCTCGCCGCCGGTGGTGGCCGGCGACGTGCTGGTGGTCGGCAGCTCGATCGGCGACAACCGCGGGCATGCGCTGGAGCAGGGCGTGGTGCGTGGCTACGACGCGCGCAGCGGCCGCGAACTGTGGCGGTGGGATCCGGTGCCGCGCGATCCGGT
Source organism: Xanthomonas sp. LMG 12460 (assembly GCF_009192895.1). NCBI lineage: Bacteria > Pseudomonadati > Pseudomonadota > Gammaproteobacteria > Lysobacterales > Lysobacteraceae > Xanthomonas > Xanthomonas sp. LMG 12460. The sequence continues at coordinate 161,148 of NZ_NKUH01000022.1, forward strand.
CAAGGCCACCGCCGCCGGCTGGCAGCCGGAGCAGGCGGCCACGGTCGGCGGCGGCAATGCCTGGGCGCCGCTGTCGGTGGATGCGGCGCTGGGCCTGGTCTACGTACCGACCGGCTCGGCCAGCCCCGACTATTACGGCGGCGAGCGCCTGGGCGACAACCGCGACGCCGACTCGCTGGTGGCGCTGGACCTGCGCAGCGGGCGCCGGGTGTGGGCGCAGCAGTTGGTGCATCACGATCTGTGGGACTACGACCTGGCCTCGCAGCCGGTGCTGACCACGGTGCAGACTGCGCAGGGACCGCGCGCGGCCGTATTGCAGGCGACCAAGACCGGCTTCCTGTTCGCCTTCGACCGTCGCGACGGCACGCCGCTGTTCCCGATCAGCGAGGTGCCGGTACCGGCCTCCGACGTGCCGGGCGAACGCGCCTCGCCGACCCAGCCGATGCCCGAACCGGGGCTGCGCCTGGCGCGGCACACGCCGCTGACTGCCGCCGACGCCTGGGGGGCGACGCCCGGCGCGCGCCGCGAATGCGCAGCGCTGATCGCCGGGCTGCGCTCGGAAGGCCTGTTCACCCCGCCCAGCGTGCGCGGCACGATCGCGCTGCCGGGCTGGGCCGGCGGCGTGAACTGGGGCGGCATCGCGGTGGATCCGCAGCGCCAGCTGGCGATCATGCCGGTGTCGGACCTGCCGATGCAGGTGGCGCTGATCCCGCGCGACCAGTTCAGCAAGGCCGAGCATGCGCGCCATCCGGACCAGCAGTTCAACGACATGGAAGGCACGCCGTACTACATGCGCCGCGGCATGTTGAGCTCGTCCGGTGGCATTCCCTGCGTCAAGCCGCCGTGGGGGCGACTGGTGGCGGTGGATCTGCGCACGCGCAAGATCGCCTGGGAGCGCCCGCTCGGTACCCTGGAAGAGAAGCTGCCGTGGCTGCCGCTGGAGGTGGGCACGCCGCTGCTCGGCGGCGCGGTGACCACGGCCAGTGGTCTGACCTTCATTGCCGCGGCGGCCGATGCGCGCCTGCGCGCGCTCGACAGCGCCACCGGCAGGACCCTGTGGGAGGCCAAGCTGCCGGCCGGCGGCCAGGCCACGCCCTCGGTCTATGCGGTGGGGGGCAAGCAGTACGTGGTGATCGCAGCGGGGGGACGTGAGGGCATGGGCACGATGGGCGACCACGTGGTCGCCTACACGCTCGACGGCACGGGCAAGGACGTGGTGTTCCAGCATGGCGTTGGCGTGCGCATGGCGGTGCTGGGCCTCGCCGCGCTCGGGTTATGTGCGGGAGTGGTGATGCTGTTGCGGCGTTGGCGCCGGCGGCGCCTTGAGCGGACTGGCGCTGGCATCCGCTGAAGCGCATGGCGGTGGCTGGCCGGCGCTTCGGGGTTGATTGCAGTCGGGACTGAAGTCCCTCCCACAGTGACGCCTCTGCACGTGCTTTCCCTGGAGTGAGCGCGGCTTCGGCGGCGACGCGCGGCGCATGCACCAGCGATTTCTATTGGTCGTGCATGTTGCTCGATTGTGGGAGCGACTTCAGTCGCGACGCGGGGCGCCTGGCCAAGCGCCTTTCTCGGGCGCGCGCAGCGGAGAGAACATCCCACGGCATCGCCGCGGATGTCGCCATGTGCGCATCCAAGATGCGGCCTGCGTGGGCTACATGCCCACACTCCAACGTGGCGGCACGCGCATCATCGGCCGCAACCCGGCACAGCGCTACACTGCGCATGGGGCCGTGCGATGCAACGGCGCCGCGGCAGGTGCGATTCGCTCGTGTGGCGCCTGACGGTCTTCCATTCGTTCCTGCAAGGTTGCCTATGTCCGCTTCCCTCCGCCTCGCCATGGCCCAGTTCGATTTCCCGGTCGGCGCCGTGACCCAGAACACCGACCGGATCATTGCGTTGATCGAGGAGGCGCGCGACGAGTACGGCGCCGACGTGGTGCTGTTCCCGGAACTGGCGGTCAGCGGATATCCGCCGGAAGACCTGCTGCTGCGGCCGGGTTTCCTGGCCGACTGCGAGCGCGCGGTGCAGCGCATTGCCGCACAGGTGCGCGGCATCGTCGCGGTGGTCGGCTGGCCGCAGAGCGCCGGCAGCGTGGTCTACAACGCCGCCAGCGTGCTGCGCGGCGGCCGCATCGAGCGCACCTACCGCAAGCGCGAACTGCCCAACTACGCGGTGTTCGACGAGCGCCGCTATTTCGATGTCGACCCGGACGGCGAGAACTGCGTGTTCGAGGTCAAGGGCACGCCGGTCGGCCTGGTGATCTGCGAGGACCTGTGGTTCCCGGAGCCGCTGGCGGCGACCGTGCGGGCGGGCGCGGAACTGGTGCTGGTGCCCAATGCCTCGCCCTACGAGCGCGGCAAGCATGCGCAGCGCGATGCCTTGCTGGCCGAGCGCAGCCGCGAGAGCGGCGCGGCGCTGGCCTATCTCAACGTGGTCGGCGGCCAGGACGCGCTGGTGTTCGACGGCGCCTCGGTGGTGGCCGACGGCGACGGCACCGTGCATCCGGCGGCGGCCGCCTTCACCGACCAATGGCTGGTGGTGGAGTACGACACCGCCGCGCGCCGCTTCGCGCCGCTGCGCTGGACCGACGACGGCGACGAGAGCATGGATGCGCTGGCCTGGCGCGCGGTGGTGCGCGGGCTGCAGGACTACTGCGCCAAGAATCGCTTTTCCAAGGTGTGGCTGGGCCTGTCCGGCGGCATCGATTCGGCGCTGGTGCTGGCGATGGCGGTGGACGCGCTGGGCGCGGACAACGTCACCGCGGTGCGGCTGCCGTCGCGCTATACCGCCGACCTGTCCAACGACCTGGCCGCGGATCAATGCCGCACCTTGGGCGTGAAGCTGGAGACGGTGGCGATCGAGCCGGCGTTCGAGGGCCTGCTGAGCGCGCTCGGCCCGCTGTTCGCCGGCACCGAGCCCGACGTCACCGAGGAGAACCTGCAGTCGCGCAGCCGCGGCGTGATCCTGATGGCGCTGGCCAACAAGTTCGGCGGCCTGCTGCTGACCACCGGCAACAAGAGCGAGTACGCGGTCGGCTACGCCACCATCTACGGCGACATGTGCGGCGGCTACGCGCCGCTGAAGGACCTGTACAAGACCGAGGTGTTCGGCCTGGCGAAGTGGCGCAACACGGTGGGCGGTGCGCCGGTGATCCCGCCGGCGGTGATCGCGCGGCCGCCCTCGGCGGAACTGCGCGCCAACCAGACCGACCAGGATTCGCTGCCGCCGTACGACGTGCTCGACGGCATCCTGTATCGCTACGTCGACCAGGAGGAATCGCGCGACGAGATCGTCGCCGCCGGCTATGCCGCCGAGGTGGTCGACCGGGTGGTGCGGCTGGTGCGCATCAGCGAATGGAAGCGCCACCAGGCCGCACCGGGACCGAAGGTGTCGCGCCGCGCGTTCGGGCGCGAGCGGCGCTATCCGATCAGCAATGGGTATCAGGCCTGAGGGTTACTCGGAAAAGCCGGGACCCGGGACCCGCGATTTTTCCGCGAGTGCAAGGCGGTTGCGATTGCACTGTGGGAGGGACTTCAGTCCCGACGGGCGTTACCGGGAAAGAAGCCTGTCGGGACTGAAACCCTCCCACAAAAGTTGCTTGATAGCGATTTTGCTGCGGACACCATCATGATGTCCCGAGTCTCGCAGGACTACGGCTTTTCCGGGTCCCGGGCCCCGGGCCCCGGATCCCGGCTCTGCAGCAACCGCAACCCAAACGCATCCCCCGGCGCATTCCAGCCGTGGCTGACGCGCAGGCCGGCCTCGGCGGCCATCGCCGCAAAGCTCTGGTCGGTGTACTTGTGGCTGTACTCGACCTGCATCGCTTCGCCTTCGGCGAAATCGAAGCGGCGCCCGGCCACCGTCACCTGCTGCGCGCACTGGCTGACCAGGAAGGTCTCGATGCGCTCGCGCGCTTCCGAATAAACGGCATGATGGCGGAACTGCGCCAGGTCGAAGTTGCTGCCGATCTCGCGGTTGAGCCGGCGCAGCAGGTTCAGGGTGAATTCGGCCGTGACCCCGGCGGCGTCGTTGTAGGCGGCCTCCAGCAGCGCCGTGTCCTTCACCAGGTCGATGCCGACCAGGGCGCAGCCGTCCGCGCCCATGGTCTGGCGCATCGAGCGCAGCAGGGCGATGCCGTCCTCGCGGGTGAAGTTGCCCAGGGTCGAGCCGGGGAAGAACACCAGGGTGCGGCGTGCGCCGCGCTGTGGTGCCGGCAGCGCCACCGGCGCGGTGAAGTCGGCGCACACCGGCAGCATCTGGATGTGCGGGAAGCGCTCGGCCAGCCGCGTGGTGCTGGACATCAGCATGTCGCGGGAAATCTCGATCGGCGTGTACGCCACCGGCATGCGCAGGCCGTCCAGCAGCAACTGGGTCTTGCGGCCGCTGCCGCTGCCCAGTTCCACCACGTGCGCGCCGGTGCCCACCGCCTGCGCGATCGAGGGCATGCGCGCTTCCAGCAAATCCAGCTCGGTGCGGGTCAGGTAGTACTCGGGCTGGCGGGTGATCGCCTCGAACAGGCGCGAGCCCTCGGCATCGTAGAAGTATTTGGACGGTAGCTGCTTGGGGCTGCACGACAGGCCGGCGATCGCATCGGCGGTGATGTCGTCCGGCTGCGGATGCAGGTCGGTCAGGGCGGCTTCGGTGAGGGCACGGGCGGTTGCGGCATTCATGCGGAATCCTTGGCCAGGCGCACGCCGGCGAACTGCCACCGCGCATCGGAGGGGAAGAAGTTGCGGTAGCTGGCGCGGATGTGGTCGCGCGGCGTGGCGCAGCTGCCGCCGCGCAACACCCACTGCGCGTTCATGAACTTGCCGTTGTATTCGCCCAGCGTGCCCGACCACGGGCGGAACCCGGGGTAGGGCAGGTAGGCGCTGCCGGTCCATTCCCAGACATCGCCGAACAACTGCTGCAGGCCGGTATCGGCCGGCGCCGTCGACTGAGGATGCAGTGCATCGGTGTCGACGAAGTTGCCGGCAATGGCGACACCGGTGGCCGCCTGTTCCCACTCCGCCTCGGTCGGCAGGCGCGCGCCGGCCCAGCGCGCGAAGGCATCGGCCTCGAACAGGCTGAGATGGCACACCGGCGCATGCGGATCGCGTTCGCGCCAGCCGCCGAGGGTGAATTCGCGCGTGCCGTCGGCATGCCAGTACAGCGGGCGCTGCCAATCCTCGGCGCACCGCTGCGCCCAGCCGTCGCTGAGCCATAGCCCGACCGTGGCATAGCCGCCATCGTCAATGAACTCGTCGTATTCCGCATTGCTCACCGGGCGGCTGGCCAGCGCATGCGCCGGCACCAGCACGCGATGCCGCGGCGATTCGTTGTCGTAGGCGAAGCCGGCATGCGCAGGCCACGGTGCGGCACCGATCTCGCCGATCTGTTCGTCGCGCTGCAGCCAGCGCAGCGGGGACGCCGGCGCGTGCTGCGTCGCCAGGTCGGCGCGATAGGCCGGGCCCAGCGGGTTGCGCCAGAACGCGTGCTTGATGTCGGTGAGCAGCAACTCCTGGTGCTGCTGCTCGTGCTGCAGGCCCAGTTCCAGGATCTGCAGCGTCTGCGGCTCCAGCGTGCCGGCCTGCAACTGCGCCAGTACGCGGGTTTCGATCTCGCTGCGGTAGTCCAGCACCTGCGCCAGCGATGGCCGCGACAGCAGGCCGCGATGCGGCCGCGCATGCGCCGGACCGATGCTCTGGTAGTAGCTGTTGAACAGGTAGTCCCACTGCGGATCGTGGGGGCGGTACGCCGGATCGGCGCCGAGCACGAACCGCTCGAAGAACCAGGTGGTGTGCGCCAGATGCCATTTGGCCGGGCTGGCGTCGTCCATGCTCTGCACCATCGCGTCTTCTTCGCTCAATGGTGCGGCGAGATGACGGCTGCGTGCGCGCACGCGGCGCAGGCGGTCCGCCAGCGTCGCGACGGATGCGATGGGCGAGGGCGGTGACGCAGGAGAGATCGCTTGCATCGATGCAGTCTTAGCGCAGCGGCGTGAACGGACCGTCACGCGTCGCGGACCGCGGCGTTACCCTAGACACATGTCTACGAGCGCCTTGCACCACCCTGCCGGTTCGGCGTCCGCCGGCGCCCTGGTCGATCTCGATACCGCGGCGGAGGCGTTCGCGCTGCCGCCCGGCGTGCGCTACCTGGACACCGCCAGCAAGGGGCCGCGCCTGCACCGGGCACTGGCCGCGGGGCACGCGGTGCTGGCCGAGTCGATCGCGCCGTGGACGTTGTCCTTCGATGCCTGGCGCGCGCAGATTGAAGACCTGCGCGCGCTGGCCGCGGCCACCGTGTTCTCGGGCGACGGCGAGGGCGTGGCGATGGTGCCGTCGGCCGCCTATGGCCTGGCCATCGCGGCGCGGCAGGTGCCGTTGGTGCCCGGCGATGCGGTGCTGCTGCTCGATGGCCAGTTTCCGTCCAACCTGCTGGCGTGGCAGCAACGCTGCGCCGAGAGCGGTGCGCACCTGGCGGTGGTGCGGCGGGTGCCAGGGCAGGACTGGACCGACGCGGTGCTGGCCACGCTCGACGCGGAGCCGCGCGTGCGCGTGGCGACCCTGCCCAACGCCTACTGGCGCGACGGCAGTCTGTTGGATCTGGACCGCATCGCGCCGCGCGTACATGCGGTTGGCGCGATGCTGGTGCTGGACGTGAGCCAGAGCCTCGGCGTGTTGCCGGTGCAGTTGGACGCCTGGCGGCCGGATTTCGTGGTCTCGGTCGGACACAAATGGCTGCTCGGACCGATGGGGCTGGCATGGCTGTGGGCCTCGCCGCACTGGCGCGCGCACGGCGTGCCGTTCGAGCAGCACTGGCAGGCGCGCGACCCGGGGGCGGATTGGCAGTTCCCGGCCGAGGCGCCGCCCCCGTACCGCAACGGCGCGCGTCGCTTCGATGCCGGTGGCGTGGCCGATCCACTGCGGCTGGCGATGGCCAGCGCGGCGCTGCAGCAGGTGCAGCAGTGGCAGCCGGCGCGCATCGCGCAGCGACTTGGCGCACTTGGTGCGGCATTCGACGCGGAGTTGCACGCGCTGGGCGCGGGCGACTGGACCGTGCCTGGGCATGCGCCGCACCTGTACGCGCTGCGCCCACCAGCGTCGTCGATGCCGGCCTTGCTGCCATGGCTGCAGCACGCGCAAGTCATCTGCACCCATCGCCATGGCGCCCTGCGCATCGCGCCCTATCTGCAGTTGACGCCGGAGGCGATGCGCGGCCTGGCGCAAGAGATGGTGGCTGCGGTGCGTGCTTGAGCGCGCGTGCGTGCGGTTGTTGTCTGTCTTCGGTTTCGATGGGAAGGCAATCGACTACTGGTCCGCATCGTCGATCCTGTTTGATGCATGGCTTCAGCCGCGACCCGATGCCGCTGTGATGCGTTAGCGCGGGTGCGGGTTGCCGAAGGCCGGCCACATCGCTGATGCCCGCGGTGCTGGCTTGACCTACCGCCGCGCCGCCAGGCGCAATCCACGCGGGGTCAGCACCCGTTCCAGCAGCTCGAACAGGCCCTGGACCAGCAGCGCCAGCAGCGCGGCCGGCACCGCGCCTTCCAGGATCAGGCCGAGGTCGTCCAGGCGGATGCCGGTGAGGATCGGCTGGCCGTAGCCGCCGGCGCCGATCAACGCGCCCAGGGTCGCGGTGCCGACGTTGATCACCGCCGCGGTCTTGATGCCGGCGAGGAGAGTGCGCAGCGCCAGTGGCAGTTCGATCCGCCACAGCCGCGTGCCCGGCGGCAGGCCCAGCGCGGCGGCAGTCTCGCGCAGCTCGCGCGGGATGCCGGTGATGCCGGCATGCATGTTGCGCACGATCGGCAGCAGGCTGTACAGGAACAGCGCGGCGATCGCCGGTTTGGCGCCGATGCCGAACAGCGGGATCATGAACACGAACACCGCCAGCGACGGCAGCGTCTGCAGCACGCCGGTCAGGGCCAGCACCGCCTGGCCGAGCCGTGGCCGATGCGCGGCCAGGATGCCCAGCGGCAGCGCCACCAGCAGGGCCAGGCCCAGCGACAGTCCGACCAGCGCCAGGTGCTCGCGGGTGCGTTGCAGCAGCCGTTGCATCCGTCCGTCCTCGGCAGGCGTGGCGATGCCCAGCCAATGCGCGGCGATCGCGCTCTCGGCGCGCTTGTCGAGCTTGGCCTCGGCGTTGAGCCGCTGCATGGTCGCCGCGTCGATGCGCCCGCCCAGCCCCTGCAGCGCCTGCACGAAGCGCGGCGCGCGCTGCGCCAGGTCGGCGCGGTACAGGAACACCGCGGCGTAGCGCGGGAAGTAATGCCTGTCGTCCTGCAGCACCAGCAGGTCGTGCGCGGGGATCTCGGCGTCGGTGCTGTACAGGTCGGTGAGGTCGATCGCGCCGCTGTCCAGCGCGCGGTAGGCGAGGTCGTGGTCCAGACCGGTGGGCACCTGCGGCAGGCCGTAGGCGTCGCGCACGCCGGGCCAGCCGTCGGCGCGCGAGACGAATTCGTTGCTCAGCCCGAATGTCAGCGTCGGATGCGCGGCCAGGTCGGACAAGCGCGCGATGCCCAGCGCCTGCGCGCGTTGCCGGCGCATGCCGAACGCATAGGTGTTGTCGAAGCCCAGCGGCGCGCTCATCGCCAGGCCGCGCTGCGCCAGCGCCTTGCGCAGCGCGGCGTCGTCGGCGCCCGGCAGTTGCAGCAGTTCGGCGGCCAGCGTGCCGGTGTACTCGGCATAGGCGTCGATCGAACCCCGCTCCAACGCACGCCACAGGATGCGGGTGCCGCCGAGCTGGCGTCGATGTTCGACCTTGACCCCGGCCTGGCGCCCGGCGCCGGCGGCGATCTCGCCCAGCACCACCGCTTCGGTGAAGTTCTTCGAGCCGACCACGACCTTGGCATCGGCAGCGGCCGTCGGCAGGCTCAGCAAACTGGCTGCTGCACCGAAGGCGAGCAGCGCGACCGCGCGCCAGTGCGCGCCTCGCGAGGTCATCGCGCCTCCTCCAGGGTGCGCTGCGCCTGCAGGAACTGGCTCACGAACGGATCGGCCGGCGCCTCCAGCAAAGTGCGTGCACTGCCTTCCTGCAGCACGCGGCCGCCGCGCATCAGGACCAGGGTATCGCCCAGGTAGGCGGCCTCGGCGACGTCGTGGGTCACCAGCACCACGGTCTTGCCGAGCAGCGCGAACAGTTCGCGCATCTGCGTCTGCAGTTCGTGGCGCACGATCGGGTCGAGCGCGCCCAGCGGTTCGTCCAGCAGCAATACCGGCGGGTCCAGCAACAGGGCGCGGATCAGTCCGACGCGCTGGCGCTGGCCACCGGACAACTCGGCTGGATAACGCGCCAGCAGCGCTTCCGGCAGGCGGCACAACGCAGCGAGCTCGTGCAGGCGCGCCTCGATGCGCGGCCGCGTCCAGCCCAGCGTGCGCGCCAGCAGGGCGGCGTTGTCGCGGGCGCTCAGGTGCGGGAACAGGCCGCCTTCCTGGATCACGTAGCCGATGCGCCGGCGCTGCGCCAACAGGGTGGCGCGACGCAGTGGCTCGCCCTGGAAGCGCACCTCGCCGCTATCCGGCCACTCCAGCCCCAGCAGCAGGCGCAGCACACTGGACTTGCCGGCGCCGCTGGGACCGATCAACGCGGTGGTGCGGCCCGGGGCGATGCGAAGATCGACCTGGTCCAGCGCCAGCATGTCGCCGTAGCGGCGGGTGACCCGATGCAGTTCGAACATCGCCGCAGCATAGCCGCAGGCGGCGACCACGCCGTGCGAAGACGCCGCGGCCTCAGCGGGCGGTGTCGGTCAGCAGGTCCAGCGTCGGTTTCGGCCGGCCCCGGGTCGTACATCAGGCCGAAATGCGCCTCCGCGCCCTGCTGGTCCGGCTGGTCGAGCAGTTCGTAGAGATTGATCTCGGCGACCACGTCGGCATAGTCGCTGCGCAACGTCTGCAGTAACTCCGCCACGCTGTCGTAGCAGGCGCCGTCGCCGGGATGGCCGCCATCGGTGTTGCCCGTGTAGATCTCGGCGCAGTTGAGCTCGTTGACGTACACCTTGGTGCCGTATTTCTGCGCGGCGGCGCGCAATTGTCCGAGATACAGGTCCATCCAGTAGCCGCGTTCGCCGTGGAAGGCGTAGTAGTGGAAGCTGATCCGGTCGAAGTCGAAACCGGCGGCCTTGGCCTGATCGAGGAACCACAGCGAGCCGTTGCGGTCGCCGGGGCAGCGCGCGCTGGCCGAATGGTCGTCGCTGTTGCAGGCGGTGATGTTGATGGTGAATTGCAGGCCGGCGCCCAGTTCGTCGGAGGCCTGCTTCATGCCGCGGTACATCGTGGTCATCGCAGCGATCCGCGCCGGGGCGGCGGCACGGTCCAGGTCCTGCTCGTTGCCGATCTCCCAGACCTTGATGTCGTTGGCATAGCGGCGCGCCAGCGCGTAGCCGATCTCGCGCGACATCGGGTACACCATCGGTCGCAGCGCGATGTTGTACTGGCGCGAGAGCTGCACCAGCCGGTCGAGCACGGCGAAGTTGCGCGGGTCCACGTCGAACCGGTAGCTGCGCAGGTTGCGCTGATCGAGCAGGCGGAACACCGCCTCGCTCCGGCTGAGCGGGTAGGCCGGGCGGCCGTCGTGGCCGTTGACCCCGTACACGATGGCCGGTGCCGCGGTGGCAGGTGCGGCAGCGACGGCGAGGAGGGCAGCGAACAGGCGCAGCAGCGGGCGCAGCAGGGACAGAGACATGGCGTTCCCGGCGGAAGCGGCCCGGGGCGGGCACGGGACCAGCCTAGCAAGCCCGGCCACGGGCATCGGCGCCAATTCCCGGGACTGCGGTGCGGGTCGCACTCCGCCGGGATCGGCCTGGAGGCGCGCCATGCCGGGCGTCCAGTGACCGGGACTGGCGCTGCCTGGCGACGCGCGCAGCTGCCTCGCCTTGGGTGCCCGCTGGTGTCGTCATGGCCGCCTGCAGCCGCCGCGCGCAGGTGCCCGGGTGGACCGCGGGGGCCGATCGGCGCTGCCCGGAAACGCGACAGGGGCCTTGCGGCCCCTGTCGGTGTGCATCGTGTCGGCGCGGTGGATCAGCGCTGCATCTGCGAATTCGACTGTCCGGTGGCGGCGGACTTCTCGCCGGCGAACGGGTTGAGCTTGCGGATCATCCACGGGTACTTCGGCCAGTTGCCGGTCAGCCACGGGTGCTGCGGGTCGTTGAGTTCGAGCACGCGGCGCGCGTCGGCGGCCAGGGTCTTG
>NZ_NKUH01000023.1:0-66471 GCF_009192895.1 Xanthomonas sp. LMG 12460
TCCCCAATCCCGATTCCCGATTCCCGGCCGCCGAGGCGGCCACTCACCCGCCGAGAATCAGCACCGGCGAGCGGAAACCGCTGAGGTGGTGGGTGCCGGTGGCGATGTCGCTGCGGTAGCGGCCGGGGATCTCGATCTGGCAGCGTTTGCCGATGCGCACGCCGGGGCCGATGTCGACCTGTCGGCCGAGCGTGGCCTGGGCGCCGATCTGCGCTTCGGCGCCGAGCGTCGCGCCGGCCTCGATCCACGCCGAGGCGCCGACCTTGACCGCCGATTCCAGCACCGCCGCCGCGCCGATCCAGGCGTTGAAGCCGATGTCGCAGTGCGCATCGACGATGGCGCCGGCGCCGATCGCGCAGTTCTCGCCGACGCGCGCGCTCGCGGCCACCTGCGCGCCGCGGCAGATCAGCGGCGGCATCCTGAAACCGCGCGCCTTCAGTTCGCCCATCAGCTCCTGGCGGCGGAAGTTGAGGAACTGCGCGCCCCAGGCGACGAAGGCGGTGGCGCCGGTGTCGGCCAGTGCGTGCAGGGCATCCAGGTCGAAGCGGTAGTCCTTGCCCTGGGCCACGTCCACCGGGTGCAGCACGCACTCCGGCGCCGCCTCGGCCCAGGCCGCCAGCGCCCAGCGCAACAGCGCACCGCTGCCGACCACGTACTTGTCAGAGGACATGGCGGCCCTCCATGACGTCCATGTACCAGCGTTCGATCTGCATGTTGGCGTGCTCGTAGTCGCCCAGCACCGCGCGCGGGGCGCCGGCGCGCAGTCCCGACTGCACCTGTTCCATGATCTCGATGTCCTCGCGCAGCACCTTCTCGGCGCCGTGCAGGTGCCCCAGCAACACCGCGTCGGAACCCGGGTAGCGATGCTTCTTGCGCGCGGTGACGTAGTACACCAGCAGGTCGGTGCGCTGCGCCGACACCGGCTGGTGGTGCTCGATGATGAAGGAATAGCCGCCCGAGCCCGAGGCGATGTGCAGGTTCGGGTACAGCAGCCAGTTCAGATACCAGTCGTCGTTGCCGAAGCGTTCGACGTGCGCGTGCCAGGGGTAGTGCGCCATCGCCACCAACGGCTCGTTGAGCCCGCCGCTGCTGAAATCGCGCAGGCGCGCCAGATGCGCCTCGCGCGAGGCGCTGCCCTCGGCATGGTAGCGGCGCGCCTCGGCGACGCCGGCGTCGTCCATCTGCACCTGGAACTTCACCTGCTGCGCCAGCGTGCGCGCATGCACGAAGCGCGGGTGCAGCGCGTCGCGCAGGTTCTCGTAGGCCAGCTTCCAGTTGAAGTCGGCCTCGAAGGTCGCCACCAGCACTTCGTCGTCGAACTGTTCGGAAGCGGCGCGCAGCATCTCCAGCGCCTCCAGCGAGAACTGCGCCTCCAGCGGCATCGGCGCGGGCGACAGGTTCACGAACACCAGCTTGCCGATGCAGGCCACCGCGAAGCGGCGCAGCCGCAGGCAGGCGCGCGCCTCTGGAGCGAGGCGGTAGGCATCGTCCTGGAACGGGATGTTGTCCACGCCGCCGTCGGCGCCGTAGCGCCAGCCGTGGTAGCTGCAGACCAGCGGGCGCACGCCCTGCGGTTGCTGTTGCAGCGGGTTCTGCCGGTGCAGGCACAGGTTGTCGAAGGCGCGCAGTTCGCCGTCGATGTGCTGCACCACCACGTCCACCCCGCAGATCGAGCGGCGCACGAAGGCGTTGGGCTTGTCCAGCAGCATGCGCGGCGCCACGAACTGCCACAGCGGCATCATCAGGAGCTCGCGCTCGCGCGCAAACCAGGCCTCGTCGATGTAGGCCTCGGCCGGCATCAGCGAGTGCATGGGCGCGCCTCGGCGGTGCGGCAGGGCGTGCCGTGGCGGTGTTCGGCGCTGTGTGCGTGCATGGCGACATCCCCAGTGACGTTGCGGAAGATAGCACCTCGCTGCGCGCCGACGATGGCGTGGCCGATCCTGTGCCGGCGTGGGGCGCCGGCCCGGTAGAATACGGCTCCCCTCTTCGCGCAGGCGCCGCCGTCATGGTCACTCTGGGAACCCCGCTGTCCGCTTCCGCCACCCGCGTGCTGCTGCTCGGCTCCGGCGAACTGGGCAAGGAAGTGGCGATCGAACTGCAGCGCTTCGGCGTGGAGGTGATCGCGGTGGACCGCTATGCCGACGCCCCGGCGATGCAGGTCGCGCATCGCAGCCACGTGGTCGACATGCTCGATGCGATGGCGCTGCGCGAACTGATCGCGCGCGAGCAGCCGCACCTGATCGTGCCGGAGATCGAGGCGATCCACACCGAGACCCTGGTGGCGCTGGAGCGCGACCTCGGCCAGCGGGTGATCCCGACGGCGCGTGCGGCGCGGCTGACCATGGATCGCGAAGGCATCCGCCGCCTGGCCGCCGAGACCCTGGGCCTGCCGACCTCGCCTTACCGCTTCGTGGACACGCCCGAGCAGTACCGCGAGGCGATCGCCGCGGTCGGCCTGCCGTGCGTGGTCAAGCCGGTGATGTCGTCCTCCGGCAAGGGCCAGAGCACGCTGCGCAGCGCCGCCGATATCGACGCGGCGTGGGAGTACGCGCAGACCGGCGGCCGCGCCGGCGCCGGCCGCTGCATCGTCGAGGGTTTCATCGACTTCGAGTACGAGATCACCCTGCTGACCGTGCGCCACGCCGGCGGCACCGCGTTCTGCGATCCGATCGGGCACTGGCAGAAGGACGGCGACTACCGCGAGAGCTGGCAGCCGCAGCCGATGTCGGCGCTGGCCCTGCAGCGCGCGCAGGACATCGCCCGCGCGGTCACCGACGATCTCGGCGGCTGGGGCCTGTTCGGCGTGGAGCTGTTCGTCAAGGGCGACGAGGTCTGGTTCAGCGAGGTGTCGCCGCGGCCGCACGACACCGGCCTGGTCACCCTGGTGTCGCAGGAACTGAGCGAGTTCGCCCTGCATGCGCGTGCGATCCTCGGCCTGCCGATTCCGGCGATCCGTCAGAACGGCCCGTCGGCCTCGTGCGCGCTGCTGGCCCACGGCGAAGGCGTGCCGCGCTTCGGCAATGTCGATGCTGCCCTGCAGGCGCCGGACACCGCCCTGCGTCTGTTCGGCAAGCCCAGCGTGCACGGCCACCGCCGTGTCGGCGTGACCCTGGCCCGTGGCGCAAGCATCGACGAGGCGCGGCAAACCGCCCGCGACGCCGCCGCGGCCCTCACCATCGACCTGGACGCATAAAACGGCGAGCGCTCGGAAAGCGGGGCCAAAGGGGACCCGCTTTCCCATTCCCCACTCCCGATTCCCCATTCCCGGCCCTCAAGCCGGCGGCGCAAACCGTGCCGCTGCCAGGCGAATGCTCCACACCAGTTCGACCATCGCCAGGTTGTTGAGCAGGGCCTCGCCGCCCAGCACCAGCCAGTAGCCGGCGCCGTCGACCCAGAACGGCACGAACGACCAGTCCGGCAGCAGCAGTTGCGGCTCGCTGTAGAACGCCACGTAGCGGTGCGCGCCGTGCCAGCCGCGCGCGCTCTGGCGCTGGGCGAAGCCGGAGAAGTCGGCCGCGGCCACGCTCAGCGTGTCGGCCTGTTCCTGGTCCAGGCCGGCATGGCCCAGGCAGAAGCCGCTGTCGGAGGCCAGCACCGCGCGGCGTTCGGCCGACAGCGGGGCGATCACATGCTGGGCGAAATCGTCCAGGCGGATTTCCGGGCCCGGCACTGCGCGCCGCAGCAACTGCACCCATTGCTGTTCGCGCGCCTCCTGCAGCAGCCGTTGTGCGTCGCCGCCCACGCGCTGGCGCCACTCCTGCAGCGACAGCGCGCCGTGCGCGCCGAGCAGCAGTTGCAGCGCGCGCTGCAGGCGGTCGGGCGTGGCGCTGGCGAAGCCGTGCAGCACGCCGTGCGGGGTCGGCATCAGCCAGGTCGGTTCGGAGCTGGTCGGGTCGGGGGCGGTCATCGCGGCGCACTCGCGCTGGAAAAGGACAGGGCGTCGACGCTGCGGCCGCCCAGCGGCTCGCGCTGCTGCAGCCAGCGCGCGGTGCTGTCCCAGCGGTCGCCCAGGGCCAGCGCATGGCGGCGCAGTTCGCGCGTGGCGAGCATGAAGGCGAGCTTGTCCTGGCAACTGATGCAGTAGTCCAGGAACTCGCGCTCGCAGCGCGCCGCGGCGATCGGTGCGCCGTCGCACAGCGCGTCCACCACCTCGCGCACCATCCGCCGCGAATGGTCCGGGCTGGCCCGGCGCACCCGCGCCGGCACGTCGGCGGACGGCCGCGCCAGCACGCTCCAGCGCGTGGCCAGGGCGTTGATCGGCAGCAGCGCGTGGCCCTGGCTGTGGCGCTGGAAGGCCTCGGCCACGTGCGGCGCCAGATGCGCCGCGGCCATCTGCAGCGCCAACTGGCGCAGGGCGACATCGTGCCGCGGCAAGGCCAAGAACAGGTCGGCCAGCACGCCCTGGGTCGGTTCGTTGTCGTGCAATTGCAGCGCGGCGTGCAGCCGCGCCAGGTGCGCGGCGGCATCGCGCGGGTCGCGCAGCAGTGCGCGGGCATGGGTGCGCATCACCAGGCGTGCGGGATCGCGAGCGGGAAGCGTGGGCATGGGCGCCTCAGTCCAGCAAGGTGTCGATCAGGTCGATCATGAATTCGGCGTCCTCCGTGGCCATCGCCTCGAAGCCGCGTTCCAGGCCCAGCGCGTCGAGCACCGCCTGGTCGTCGCGATGCGCGGCATCGCCCAGCGCCAGCAGGGCGTCGCGCAGCGCAGGCAGTTGCGGGCCCAGGCGCGGATGCGCCAGCAGCACGTGGCCGATGTCGCACAGCGCGCTTTCCACCAGCGGACGCAATCGCGCGCGGGTCAGGCGCGACAGGCCGTGGTAGGCGGTGGCCAGGAACAGGCCGGCATCGGCTTCGCCTTCCAGCAGCAGCCGCGCTACCGCGGCGTAGCTGCTGGCCGGGCGCCAGGCGATGCGTTCCGGCTCCAGGTCGGCCGGTTCCAGCAGGCGCAGGCCGATCAGGCGTACGTCGTGGTTGGCGGTCAGGGCGATGCGGCAGCCGTAGGGCAAGTCTTCCACGCAGCGCGCCGGCGCCTCGGCCGCGGTCGCGATCACCACCTCGTCGGCGTGCCCGCGCGGCCTGACCAGCGGCAGGTAGCCGCGGTCGCGGATCAACGCGCTGGCGTCGAACGGGCTGGCGTACACCAGGTCGACGACGCTGTCGTCCAGCAATTGCCGCTGTTCGGCGGCATCGGCCGGCATCAGCAGGCGCAGGCCGAGGCCGGCGCGGCGCTGCAGCACCGTGCTGAGCAGGTACCAGCCGCCGAAGTACTCGGGCGCGAAGTCCGGCGCGACCAGGAACGTGCAGCTCATGCCAGCGGCTCCGCGCGTTCGTCCTGCAGCCATTGCGCGTACAGCGGCTGCAGCGCGTCGATGCGCCGCCGCGACGGCTTGCGCCGCACCGAGGTGAAGCCGACCACGCGGCCGTCGCGGACGTTCGGCAAGGCGGTGGCGTAGACCCAGTAGCAGGCGCCGTCGCGGCGCAGGTTCTTGACGTAGCCGTGCCACTTCTCGCCGGCCAGCACGGTGTCCCAGAGTTCGCGGAATGCGCGCCGCGGCATCTCCGGGTGGCGCAGGATGCAGTGCGGCGCGCCGATCAGCAGTTCGCGCGGCCAGCCGCTGAGTTCGACGAAGGCGTCGTTGGCGTGGGTGATGACGCCGTCCAGGTCGGTGCGCGAGACGATCAGGCGCCCGTCCGGATAGGCCACCTCGCGTTCGCTCCAGTACACCGTGCGGCGGCTGCCGTCGTGGTAGCGCAGCTCGGCGCTGCGGTGCGGCTCGTGCGGCGCTTGCATCGGCGGCAGCGGCATGGCGGCGCCCCTACAGGATCTGTTGCAGCGCCTGCGCGGCGCGCTTGATGTCCAGGAACACCAGGCCGAGCTTGGCGCTGGGCTTGGCCAGCACGGTGAGCACCGCCTCGCGGCCGGCCGCACTCATGATCACGTAGCCGAGTTCGCCCTGGATCAGCACCCGCTCCAGCGCGCCGCGCGCCAGTTCGCGCGCGCTGCGCTCGCCCAGCGCGAGCAGCGCCGCGGACATCGCGCCGACGCGGTCCTCGTCCATGCCCTGCGGCATCGCCGAGGCGATCATCAGCCCGTCCAGGGAGATCAGCGCCGAGGCCTCGATATCGGCGGTGGCGCCATTGAGGCCTTCCAGCGCCTGTTGCAACTGTTGCGTTCGCATGCTCGCCATCCGCTTGCGCATCCCGACCGGGTGCGGGAGGCATTGGACCGCGTCGGCGCAGTCTTGCCCTTGATCTGGATCAAGGCCGATGGCGGTGCCCGGCGCAGGCGCTGCGCAGGAGGGGCGATCCGATGGGCGGCACTGCTGCCGCGAAGGGGTCAGGCCCTGCTCACACCGGCGCCGCCTCGCGGCCGGCGGTCAACGCGGCCGCGCGGGTGCAGGCCGCTCGCCAGGGGCTTGGCGCGCCGGCCAGGCAAGCAAAAGGCGGCCGCCAGGCCGCCTGTGGGGTGCTGCTAGGCGGCGCCATGCTGCGCGCCGCCCCGGTCCTCCTGCGCTTACCGTCCCGCTGCGACGTCGACCCAGACCAGGTGGTGGTCGCTGCCGTCGGCGATGGCGGCGGAGGCATCATCGGAGGCCGGCCAGAACACGCCGCTGTCCAGGTAGCGGAAGTTGCGCGACGGCAGCACGTAGTCCAGGCGCATGGTGCCGGCCTTGGGGCCGAAATCGCCGGTGACCTGCTGCGGTGGGCCGCGATGGTCGATGCCGGTGGCCGCGTAGGCGCGCGTGGTCTCCTCGCCGCCAGCGCTGTGCGGGGTGGGGTATTGCAGGACGCGCGGATGCGTCACCAGCGCGCGGATCGCGTCGTGGTGGCCGTCGCCGTCGATCACGTCGTTGTTGAGGTCGCCGAGCATCACGAACTGCGCATCGGCGGCCAGTCCGCCGCAGCGGCCGGCGTCGTCGCACAGCCAGCGCGCCTTGCCGCTGCCGGCATCGTCCAGGTACTCGCGCCACAGCCGCAGTTCGTCGTGGTTGCGTGCGGCGTTGCGCTTCTCCGCGCCGTCGAACACCGGCGGGGTCGGGTGCGACACCAGCGCATGCAGCACGCCCAGCGGGGTACGCACCGGCACGTCCCAGTGCGACTTGGACGACAGCCGCAACTGCGCCCACACCGCGTCGCTGTGGAAGAAGCGGCCGGTGGCCGGATCGACCGGGCGCAGCGCGTCGGGCATCGCGCTCCATTTCAGCAGGCGGAAGCTGCGCACCGCCGCGGTGTCGATCGGGTACTTCGACAGCAGCAGCATGCCGTACTGGCCGGGATGCAGGCCGTAGCCCCAGGCGTCGTTGCCGCGCGCGCGGCCTTCGCCGCCGACATGGCCGTCGTTGTCCAGGTCCAGGCCGCTGGGCACGCCGGTGTTGACCGGGGCCAGGTAGCGGTAGGGATAGCGCAGCGCAGCGCCGCCGTGCGGTTGCGGCGCCGCGAGGTAGCGCTGCTCGAACAGGTCGGCGGCGCGGTGCGCCTCGTCGTAGTCGAACTCGTTGAGCAGCACGATGTCCGGGCGCACCTGCTGCAGCACCGCGGCGATCTTGCGCGCCTGCGCGCTGTCGCCCTGCAGGGCGGCGATCAGCGCGCCGGGGTCGTCGGCATTGAGCGAGGTGTTGTAGGTGGCCAGGCGCAGCGTCCTGGCGGCGGGCGCGGCGGCATCGGTCATCGGGGAGGACGTGGGAGCGGTGTGCGCGCAGGCGCCGCACAGCAGGGTCAGGGCAAGCAGGAGGAGGCGTGATGTCATGTGCCGATTTTCGCATGCGCGGCATGTCGGCACGATGGCGCCGCGACGTGCGGAGCCCTCGGCTGGGCAGCGCGGTATCGGTTGCCGTCGGCTAGCCGCCGAGCTGGCGCAGATAGTCGTCGAAGTCGCGCCAGTGGCGGCCGTCGTAGGCCTGCAGCGGCCGGAAGCGGCGCTTGTAGTCCATCTTCTGGTGGCCGCGGATCCAGTAGCCCAGATACAGGTGGCGCAGGCCCTCGCGTCGCGCCCAGGCGATCTGCTGCAGGATCGCCAGGGTGCCCAGGCCGCGCGCGCCGGCGTCCGGGTCGTAGAAGGTGTAGACCGCCGACAGCGCCTGCGCGGCGATGTCGGTGACCGCTACCGCCAGCAGCGGCCCACGCCGTCCGTCCGGCATGCGTTGCCGCAGCTCCAGGAAGCGCCCATGCGACCAGCGGCCGATCAGGAACTGGTCGAACTCGTGCGCGCCGTGATCGTCCATGCCGCCGCCGGGATGGCGGTGGCGCAGGTAGCGCTGGTACAGCGCCAGCTGTTCCTCGCTGCGCTCGGCGGCGACGATGCGGACCTCGATATCGGCATTGCGCGCCAGGCAGCGGCGCTGGCTGCGATCGGGC
This sequence comes from Xanthomonas sp. LMG 12460, assembly GCF_009192895.1. Lineage (NCBI taxonomy): Bacteria > Pseudomonadati > Pseudomonadota > Gammaproteobacteria > Lysobacterales > Lysobacteraceae > Xanthomonas > Xanthomonas sp. LMG 12460. Next base: position 8,355 of record NZ_NKUH01000023.1, read on the forward strand.
ACGAACGCATCGATCGGGATGCGCACCGCAACGCAGGCGCGGCAATGGTCGCAGTGCGGGCGATAGACCAGATCGCCGGAGCGGCGGAAGCCCCAGCTCAGCGCCAGCGGATATAGCGCGCCCAGGCGTGGATCGTGCGGGTCCAGCACCAGGTCGCGGGCCTGCCGCTCGGGCCAGTAGCCACACGCGTGCTGGCCGGTCTGGAACAGCCGCAGGTCGTCGCTAGCGTCGGAATGGATGGCCATGCGTCGAGCATAGCGCTTCGCCATCGCAGGGGCCGCGACTGTCCGCACCATGAATACGCCCGGCAGCCGGTCAACCGTGGCGGCGACGGGACGTTGTCTGCAGGGAAGGCGCCACGGCGCCGGACGCCTGCCGTCCTGGCAGGTTCCCATCATCCTCAGGGAGTGACCCATGAAGTCTCGCAACCCGCTGCTCGCCCTGGCCGTGCTGGCCGTGCTGTCCGGTACCGCCTACGCCGTTCCCCCGCCGCCGGCCGATCCCGCCGCGCCCGCCGATGCCGGCGGCATCGCCGCGCTCGACAAGAACGGCGACGGTGTCATCGACCGCAGCGAGGCTGCCGCCGATCCGCGCCTGGCCCAGCATTTCGACGCCATGGACAAGAACCACGACGGCAAGCTCAGTCGCGACGAGTGGCCGCGCCACGGCCGTCACGGCGGCCCGGGCGACCACGGCGTGCCCGGCGCGATGATGGCCAAGCTGGACACCAACAAGGACGGCCGCATCAGCCGCGCCGAAGCGCAGGCCGATCCCAAGCTCGCCGCGCGCTTCGACAAGATGGACGTGAACAAGGACGGCTACATCGACCGTGCCGACTTCGAACTGCGCGCCAAGCAACATCGCGATGCCTGGTTCACCGCGGCCGACACCAACAAGGACGGCATGCTCAGCCGCGCCGAGTTCGATGCGGCGCAGGCCAAGCGCTGGGCGCATCGCCCGGGCGGGCAGCGCGGTGGAGACGCACCGCCGCCGATGCCGGCGCCGGACAGCAACTGAGCCATCCGCCGCGGCGGTGGCCGCGGCGTCACGGCACCAAGGCGCCGATCGACAGCGCCCCTGCGCCCCGCGCGCAGGGGCGTTCTTGTTTTTCCATCTGCCGAAACCTGCCGTCGCGTGCAGTGCGGCGCAGGTGCAGCGCGGGACGCGCGTGGTCGCGCGGGGCGCGTCGACAGCGTCGCGGCCGGTTGCGGTGGCGGTCTCCGCTACGGCGGACACCGCGCGCAGGATGCGATCGCCGTGCCGATCGGATTGCCGTCGCAGCGTTGGTGCCTCCGCCGTCGCGCAAGGACGATCATCGGCAGGGCGTCATCGCCATAGTGACGTCCACCGCATGCGTGGACCTGCGTTCGGCGCGGCTCAGTTGCCGCGGGGTGCCGGCTGCACGCGCACGCGCACTTCGTCGCTGCCGGTGTCCTGCGCCGGGGGCGTGGCCGGTTGCGTCGCGGGTGCCTGTGCTGGTGCGGTGGTCGGCGCGCGGTTGTCGCGATGGCGCAGCACGGTGATCAGCGCCACCGCACCGATCGCCAGCAGCAGGGCGATGCGGATGCGCCAGGCCCAGCGCTTGCCGCCGTCCGCTTCCACCTGCGAGCGGAACTCGTTCAAGTAGGGTGCACGGCCCTGTTCCGGATCGCGGCGGGTGCTGTCGAGCAGGCCGGCGTCGCGCAGCAGTTCGCGTGCGCGCGGCTGGTCGTCGGCGTGCACCACCCACACCGTGGGCTGCGCCTGCGCCGCGACCGGGTCGAGATAGCTGAACTGGCCGCTGCGCCGGGTCCGGTAGGAGCGGCCGTTGCTCAGGCGCACGTCGATGCCGGCGTCGCGCAGCAGGGCGGCGACGCCTTCGGCGGTTTCCACGCGTTGGCTGCTGAAGATCTGACGCATGTTCGTGTCCTCAGCGTTTTGCCGGAACCTGCGCCGCGGCGTCGGCGTCGGGGACCACCCGGATCAGGCCTTCCTGTGCGGTGCTCGCCACCAGGGTCCCGTCGCGGGTGAAGAACTGCCCGCGCGCCAGGCCGCGCGCGCCCTGCGCACTGGGGCTGTCCAGCGAGTACAGCAGCCAGTCGTCGGCGCGGAACGGGCGGTGGAACCACAGCGCGTGGTCGAGCGAGGCCATCTGCACATTCGGCGTGTAGTAACTGATGCCGTGCGGGAAGGTGGCGGTGCCGAGCAGGTGGAAGTCCGAAGCGTAGGCGAGCAGCGCCTGGTGCAGTTCCGGCGCATCGCCGGCCGGCTCGCTCAGGCGCAGCCACATCTGCTGGAACGGCGGACGCTTGGGCGGATTCAGTTCGTCGCGCGGATACACGTGGCGGAACTCGAACGGGCCGCCGCGCGAGAGCCAGCGCTGCACCTTGGTCGGCAGCGTCGCCAGCACTTCCGGGCGCGCCGCCGGGGTCGGCTCGATGTCTTCCGGCTGCGGCACTTCCGGCATCTTCAGCTGATGGGTGGCGCCGTCCTCCTGTTCCTGGAACGAGGCCGCGCAGAAGAAGATCACCTTGCCGTGCTGGATCGCGGTGACCCGGCGCACCGAGAAGCTGCCGCCGTCGCGGGTGCGGTCCACGTCGTAGACGATGGGATGCTCGATGTCGCCAGCGCGCAGGAAATAGGCATGCAGCGAATGCACGCGGCGCGCGTTCTCCACCGTGGCCTGTGCCGCCGACAGCGCCTGGCCCAGCACCTGGCCGCCGAACACGTACTTGGTGCCGATGTCGCGGCTCTGGCCGCGGAACAGGTTGTCCTCCAGCCGCTCCAGCGACAGCAGCTCGATCAGTTCGGAGACGACGGGGGCGGGCTTGGCGGACAAGAGGCGGGGCCTGGCGACGGACGTGCGCCGATTATAGCGGGCCGTCCGCGCCCGCCCGCGTGCCCGCTCCGCTCAGCCCTTGCCCAGACGCGCCACCAGCGCGCGCAGTGCGGCCTGGGTGTCCGGCGCCTGCCAGTCGTCGATCAGTCGCTCCAGCCCGATGTGCTCGTCGGCCAGCGCCGCGCGCAGGTCGGCGCGGGCGATGGCACGGGTCTGCAGCATCGGCTGCCGCGGGCGCTTGAGCAGGTCCAGCAGCCAGGCCAGCGCGCGCGCCACCACCAGGTCGGCGTCGACCAGTTCGTCGACCAGGCCGATCTCCAGCGCGCGTTCGGCGCTGACCAGGTCGCCGCCGACCAGCAGGCGCTCGGCGCGGTGCGCGCCGACCACGCGCCGCAGCAGGCGCTGGATGCCTTCCGGGGCGACCAGGCCGACCTGGGTCTCGTTCAGGCCGATGTGCAGCGGATGCGCCGCATCGGGGCTGCGCGCCATCACCCGGTAGTCGCAGCACAGCGCCAGCACGCAACCGCCGGCCGGGGCGTGGCCGGTCAGCGCCGCGACCACCGGGATCGGGCTGGCGGCCAAGGCGCGCGCCGCACCGAAGAACTGCTGCCAGCTGCCCAGCAGCTTGGCGCGATCGTCGCCGTGGCCGAGCAGGTGCGGCACGTCCATGCCGGCGGAGAACAGGCGTTCGTTGCCCGACAGCACGATGCCGTGCGCGCCATCGGCGTTGGCCTGCTCGATCGCCTGGATCAGGTGCCGGCACAGGTCGGTGTCCAGCGCATTGACCGGCGGCCGCGCCAGGCGCAGTTCGCGGAGGGGGCCATGGTTGATCACGTCGATGAGCGTCGTCATGCTGCGGTCTGCTTTCGAAGAAGGAACCTCGGCGATGATAACCAAACCATTCGCTGGCGTATTGTTCATACTGTGTGCGGTTGCCGCCACTGCGTCGGCCGCGGAACCGGCGTGCGTCACTCTGGAGCAGGGCTGGGCGCGCTTGCCGCCGAATCCGGCGATGCCGATGACCGCCGGCTACGGCGTGCTCCACAACGGCTGCGGCAAGCCGGTCACGGTCACCGGCGCCAGCAGCCCCAGCTTCGGCGATGTGTCGTTGCACGAGACCACGGTCGTGGCCGGCGTCAGCCGGATGCGCGCGGTCGAGCGCGTGCCGCTGGCGCCTGGCGCCCGCGTGGAACTCAAGCCCGGCGGCATGCACCTGATGCTGATGCAGGGCAAGGGCGCGCTGAGCGAAGGCCAGGCCGTGCCGCTGCAGTTGCAACTGGAAGGCGGCGGCAAGGTCGATGCGACGCTGACCGTGCGCAAGCAGGCGATGTAGGGGAGCCTCCTCGGGAAAAGGCGCCTCCCCTTGTCGTAGGAGCGGTTCTCGTCCCCTTTGGTGGGATCAGCCGCGACGGGCGAAGCCCAGCGTCGGCTGAGACCACCCGTCGTCGGGACTGAAGTCCCTCCCACAAGGAGCGCACGCCGCTCCTGCGTGGGCAGCGCCGCTGCGCTGCGGACTATGCGCCGGGCCACGCCCGGCGCAAGCGCAGGCCTCAGCTCGTCGCCTTGCGTACGGCGTCCGGCAGCGGCGCGCTCTTGCCGGTCTGGGTGTCCATCCACACCACCACCACGTGGCCGTCGGAGTACAGCCGGCTTTCGTCCTGCTGGTCGACGATGCGGTGGCCGATGGTCACGCTGCTGGTGCCCAGGCGCTCGACGAACAGTTCGACCAGGATGTCGTTGGGCCACACGATCGGTGCGCGATAGTTGACGTTGGTCGCGGCCACCACCGGGGCGATGCGATCGCTCATCGAGACGCCTTCCACGCCCAGCATCCAGCGCACGCGCGCCTCTTCCAGGTAGGAGATGTACTTGGCGTTGTTGACGTGGCCCATGCTGTCCATGTCGCGCCAGCGCACGCTGATCGGGATGCGCGCCAGGATCTTGTGTTCGCTGCTCATCAAACGTCCTTCTTCTTCTTGGTGCCGGTGCTGGTGGTGCTCTTGCTGGCCTTGCCGCTCTTGGCGGCCACCGCCTGCTTCTTCGCCGGCTTTTCCGGCTTGACCTTGCGCGGCGGGCGCGCATCGGGCTTGTTGGCCATCGCCGCCGGCTGCTCCGGGCGCGCGCTGGTGGAGGGCAGCATCCGCGCCAGGAACTGGCCGGTGTACGACTGCGGGCAGGCCGCCACGTCCTCCGGCGTGCCGGTGACCAGGATGGTGCCGCCGCGGTGGCCGCCTTCCGGGCCGAGGTCGACGATCCAGTCCGCGGTCTTGATCACGTCCAGGTTGTGCTCGATCACCACCACGGTGTTGCCCTCGTCGCGCAGCTTGTGCAGCACGCCCAGCAGCGCCTCGATGTCGTGGAAGTGCAGGCCGGTGGTCGGCTCGTCGAGGATGTACAGGGTGCGGCCGGTATCGCGCCGCGACAGTTCCTTGGACAGCTTCACCCGCTGCGCCTCGCCGCCGGACAGGGTGGTCGCGCTCTGGCCCAGCTTGATGTAGCTCAGGCCCACGTCGACCAAAGTCTCCAGCTTGCGCGCGATCGACGGCACCGGCTCGAACAGCTTCAGCGCATCCTCGACGGTCATTTCCAGCACGTCGTTGATGTTGAAGCCCTTGTACAGGATCTCCAGCGTCTCGCGGTTGTAGCGCTTGCCGTGGCAGACGTCGCAGGGCACGTACACGTCCGGCAGGAAGTGCATTTCCACCTTGATCAGGCCGTCGCCCTGGCAGGCCTCGCAGCGGCCGCCGCGCACGTTGAAGCTGAAGCGGCCCGGCGAGTAGCCGCGCGAGCGCGCTTCCGGCACCTGCGCGAACAGTTCGCGCAGCGGCGTGAACAGGCCGGTGTAGGTGGCCGGATTGGAGCGCGGGGTGCGCCCGATCGGCGACTGGTCGATGTCCACGACCTTGTCGAACAGGTCCAGGTGCTCGATCTCGCGGTACGGCGCCACGCTGTGCGAGGCGCCGTTGATCTCGTTCGCCGCCAGGGTGAACAGGGTGTCGTTGATCAGCGTCGACTTGCCCGAGCCGGACACGCCGGTGATGCAGGTCAGCAGGCCGGCCGGGATGTCCAGGTCGACGTTCTTGAGGTTGTTGCCGGTGGCCCCACGCAGGTGCAGGGTCATCTTCGGATTGGCCTTGTGGCGCTTGGCCGGGATCTCGATGCGGCGCTTGCCGGACAGGTATTGCCCGGTCAGCGAGCGCGGCGCTTTCAGCAGGTCCTGCACGCTGCCGTGGCCGACCACCTCGCCGCCGTGCACGCCGGCGCCGGGGCCGATGTCCAGCACGTAATCGGCCAGGCGGATCGCGTCCTCGTCGTGCTCGACCACGATCACCGTGTTGCCGAGGTCGCGCAGGCGGGTAAGGGTGCCGAGCAGGCGTTCGTTGTCGCGCTGGTGCAGGCCGATCGAGGGTTCGTCGAGCACGTACATCACGCCGACCAGGCCGGCGCCGATCTGGCTGGCCAGGCGGATGCGCTGCGCCTCACCGCCGGACAGGGTGTCGGCCTTGCGCTCGAGGGTCAGGTAATCCAGACCGACGTCGACCAGGAAGCCCAGCCGTTCGGCGATCTCCTTGACGATCTTGCTGGCGATCTCGCCGCGCCAGCCGGGCAGGTCGAGCTGGCGGAAGAAGGTCAGTGCATCGTCGATCGGCAGCACCACCAGGTCCGGCAGCGGGCGGTCGGCGACGAACACGTTGCGCGCGGCCTTGTTCAGGCGCGCGCCCTTGCAGTCCGGGCACGGTCGTTCGCTGATGTACTTGGCCAGTTCCTCGCGCACCGCCGGCGATTCGGTCTCGCGGTAGCGGCGCTCCAGGTTGGGGATGATGCCTTCGAAGCGATGCTTGCGCTGGGTGCGGCCGCCGGCGTCGGTGAAGTAGGTGAAGGTGATGGTCTCGTCGCCGCTGCCGTACAGCACCGCCTGGCGCACGCTCGCCGGCAGCGACTGCCAGGGCGCGTCGACGTCGAACTTGTAGTGCTTGGCCAGCGAGGCGATCAGCTGGAAGTAGTACGCGTTGCGCCGGTCCCAGCCGCGTACCGCGCCGGCCGACAGCGACAGCTCCGGATGCACCACCACCCGCTCGGGATCGAAGAACTCGGCCACGCCCAGGCCGTCGCAGCTCGGGCAGGCGCCCATCGGTGCGTTGAACGAGAACAGGCGCGGTTCCAGTTCCGGCAGCGAGTAGTCGCAGACCGGGCAGCTGTACTTGGAGGAGAACAGGTGCGGCGCGGCCGCGGTGTCGTCCAGCGACTGCACCGACACCATGCCGTCGGCCAGCTTCAACGCGGTCTCGAAGCTTTCGGCCAGGCGCTGCTTGATGTCCTCGCGCGGGCGGAAGCGGTCGATCACCGCCTCGATGGTGTGCTTCTGGCGCAGCGCCAGCGCCGGCACCGCGTCGATCTCGTACAGCTCGCCGTCCACGCGCACGCGCACGAAGCCCTGCGCGCGCAGTTGTTCGAACACCTGCGCATGCTCGCCCTTGCGCTCGCGGATCACCGGCGCCAGCAGCATGTAGCGCTGCTCCGGGTCCAGGGTCAGCACCTGGTCGACCATCTGGCTGACCGTCTGCGCCTCCAGCGGATAGCCGTGGTCGGGGCAGCGCGGCTGGCCGACGCGCGCGTACAGCAGGCGCAGGTAGTCGTAGATCTCGGTGATGGTGCCGACGGTGGAGCGCGGGTTGTGCGAGGTCGACTTCTGCTCGATCGCGATCGCCGGCGACAGGCCTTCGATGTGATCGATGTCGGGCTTCTCCATCACGCTGAGGAACTGCCGCGCGTACGCCGACAGCGACTCCACGTAGCGGCGCTGGCCTTCGGCGTAGATGGTGTCGAACGCTAGCGAGGACTTGCCGGACCCGGACAGGCCGGTGATCACGATCAGCTTGTCGCGCGGCAGGTCGAGGTCGAGGTTCTTGAGGTTGTGCGTCCGCGCGCCGCGGATGCGGATGTAATCCATCGCCATGAAGAGATTCCGGAATGTGCCGGCCGTGGCGGTGCCGCTGGCCAGTGTGGGGGCGGAAAGGGGACGGCAATCGATCAGCGTACCCAGCTTGTCAGGTGGGGGCAATTGCCGCAGATCCCAGCGCCGCCGGGCGCCGACGGCTGGCTGGTTCAGGCAACCGCGCCGGCCCGCGGGGCTTGACAGTCCGGGCCTGGGTGGGCTTGACCCTGCCGCGCGCGGCGGCTTACAATCCCGCTCCTGTCTGCCCGAAACGGCACGACGGGAACGACCACAATAACTACAGAGGAAGTCTGGTCATGTACGCAGTACTGGTCACCGGCGGTAAGCAATACCGCGTCGCGCAGGGCGAAACGCTCCGCGTGGAAAAGCTCGAAGTCGAAGCCGGCAACGAGATCACGTTCGACAACATCCTGATGCTGGGCGACAGCGACGGCATCAAGATCGGCGACGCGCTGAAGGGCGCCGCCGTCACCGCCAAGGTCGTGGCCCATGGCCGCGCCGACAAGGTGCGCATCATCAAGTTCCGCCGCCGCAAGCACCACATGAAGCGTCAGGGTCATCGGCAGCACTACACCGAAATCGAGATCACCGGCATCGCCGGTGGCGACAAGAAGTAAGGAGCAGCAGTCATGGCACACAAAAAAGGCGTAGGTTCCTCGCGCAACGGCCGCGACTCCAACCCGAAGTACCTGGGCGTGAAGATGTTCGGCGGCCAGGCCATCGAAGCCGGCAACATCATCGTGCGTCAGCGCGGCACCCAGTTCCACCCGGGCGCCGGCGTCGGCCTGGGCCGCGACCACACCCTGTTCGCGCTGGTCGACGGCAAGGTCGAGTTCTCGGTGAAGGGCGCCAAGAAGCGCCGCACCGTAAGCGTGGTCACCGAGGCGTAAGTCGCCGGTGTCCAGGGCCTGCGCCGTGGCGCAGGCTTGCTGACGAAAGCCCCGCTTCGGCGGGGTTTTTGTTTTGCGGCTGGGAATGGGGAGTGGGGAATCGGGAATGGGCAAAGGCGCCTCCCGTGAACTTGCCCTGTCCTGGTTGCGTCAGGCAATGCAGTGATGGAGTTTGCCGATCTGTGGCCGCGACATAGAATCGTCGCCGCGGCGATGGCTCGCTTTTCCCATTCCCGATTCACTATTCCCCATTCCCGGTTGTTATCCATGAAACTCGTAGACGAAGCGGAAATCCAGGTCACGGCCGGCAATGGCGGCAATGGCTGCATCGGCTTTCGCCGCGAGAAGTTCATCCCGCTGGGTGGGCCCGACGGCGGCGACGGCGGCAATGGCGGCAGTGTGTGGCTGGTCGCCGACGAAAATCTCAACACCCTGGTCGACTTCCGCCACCAGCGCGCGTTCCGTGCGCAGCGCGGCGAGAACGGCATGGGCCGGCAGATGTACGGCAAGGCCGGCGAGGATCTGACCATCACCGTGCCGGTCGGCACCGTGGTGATCAACGTCGAGACCGACGAGGTCATCGGCGACCTGATCGCGCATGGCGACCGCCTGCTGGTCGCGCAGGGCGGCAAGGGCGGCCTGGGCAACATGCACTTCAAGAGTTCGGTGACGCGCGCGCCGCGCAAGGCGACGCCGGGCGAGGAGGGCGAGGAGCGCACGCTCAAGCTGGAGCTGAAGCTGCTGGCCGACGTCGGCCTGCTGGGCTTCCCCAATGCCGGCAAGAGCACCTTCATCCGTGCCGTGTCCGCGGCGACGCCGAAGGTCGCCGACTACCCGTTCACCACGCTGTATCCGAACCTGGGCGTGGTCAGTGTCGAGGCCTACCGCAGCTTCGTGATCGCCGACATTCCCGGGCTGATCGAGGGTGCCGCCGACGGCGCCGGCCTCGGTGCGCAGTTCCTGCGCCACCTGCAGCGCACCCGCCTGCTGCTGCACCTGGTGGATCTGGCGCCGATGGAGGGTGGCGTGGATGGCGTATCGCCGACCGAGCAGGTGCGCGCGATCGAGCGCGAGCTGCAGAAGCACGACCCGGAGCTGCTGGCCAAGCCGCGCTGGCTGGTGCTGAACAAGGCCGACCTGATGTTCGAGGACGAGGCGCGGGCGCTGGCCGACCAGGTCGTCGCCGAGTTGGGCTGGACCCAACCCTGGTACCTGGTGTCGGCGCTGGGCCGCGAAGGTACCTGGCCGATCATGAAGGACGTGATGGCGTTCTTCGACCGCCAGCGCGAGGAGGCGCTGGAGGCGGCCGCCAATGCCTCCTGAGCGTCGCGCCGTCCCGCGGCGCGCGGGGCAGGGTGACGCGCACACGAAAAACCCGGCCGAGGCCGGGCTTTTTCGTGGTGCTGCCGGAAGCGTGGGCGCTTCCGGCGTCGACGGCGGCCGATCAGGCGGCGGTCTTGATCGCCTTGATGCGGGCGCTCAGGCGGCTCTTGTGACGGGCAGCCTTGTTCTTGTGGATCAGGCCACGCGAGCTGAAACGGTCGAGGATCGGCTGGGCGATGGCGAAAGCGGCTTCGGCGCCGGCTGCGTCGTTGGCGTCCAGGGCCTTGATGACCTTCTTGACGGCGGTGCGCAGCATCGAACGCTGAGCCGTGTTGCGCGCGTTGCGCACGACGGTCTGCTTGGCGCGCTTCTTGGCGGACTTGATATTGGCCACGGTGGTGGTTTCCTGGAAAGCTGTGTGGTGGATAAAAACAAGCGGGAGAGTATGAAGCGTCCGAATATTCGCGTCAAGTCAATTGTCAAGAGGGCTGCCGCATGAGCCAGCCGCGTATGCTCCGCGGGCTGCTCTCCTTCAGCAGCATGACCATGGTCTCGCGCGTGCTGGGGCTGGTGCGCGACCAGGCCATCACCATTTCCTTCGGCGCCAACGCCACCACCGACGCGTTCTGGGTGGCGTTCCGCATTCCCAACTTCCTGCGCCGGCTGTTCGCCGAGGGCTCGTTCGCCACCGCGTTCGTGCCGGTGTTCACCGAGGTGAAGGAAACCCGCCCGCACGCCGACCTGCGCGCGCTGATGTCGCGGGTGTCCGGCACCCTGGGCGGGGTGCTGCTGCTGGTCACCGCGCTGGGGCTGATCTTCACCCCGCAGGTGGCGATGCTGTTCAATCCTGGCGCTACCGACGACCCGGCCAAGTTCGGGTTGATCGTCGATCTTCTGCGGTTGACCTTCCCGTTCCTGCTGTTCGTGTCGCTGACCGCGCTGGCTGGCGGTGCGCTCAATAGCTTCCACCGCTTCGGCCTGCCGGCGCTGACCCCGGTGATCCTCAACCTGTGCATGATCGCCGGCGCACTGTGGCTGGCGCCGCGGCTGCAGGTGCCGATCCTGGCGATGGGCTGGGCGGTGCTGGTGGCCGGCGTGCTGCAGTTGCTGTTCCAGTTGCCGGCCTTGCGCGGCATCGACCTGCTGACCCTGCCGCGCTGGGGCTGGCGGCATCCGGACGTGCGCCGGGTGCTGACCCTGATGGTGCCGACCCTGTTCGGCTCCTCGATCGCGCAGATCAACCTGCTGCTGGACACGGTGATCGCCTCGTTCCTGTACGCCGGCTCGCAGAGCTGGCTGTCGCAGGCCGACCGCTTCCTGGAGCTGCCGCTGGGCGTATTCGGGGTGGCCCTGGGCACGGTGATCCTGCCGGCGCTGTCGCGGCACCACGTCAAGACCGATCGCGCGGGCTTTTCCAGCGCGCTGGATTGGGGGCTGCGCACCACCTTGCTGATCGCGGTGCCGGCGATGCTGGGGTTGATGCTGCTGAGCCAGCCGCTGGTGGCGACCCTGTTCCAGTACGGCAAGTTCACCGCCTTCGACACGCGCATGGCGGCGATGTCGGTGTTCGGGCTGAGCTTCGGCCTGCCGGCGTTCGCCCTGCTCAAGGTACTGCTGCCGGCGTTCTATTCGCGCCAGGACACGCGCACGCCGGTGCGTGCCGGCGTCGCCGCGCTGGTCGCCAACATGGCGCTGAACCTGTTGTTCCTGGCGATCCTGTACCAGTTGTGGGTGCCGGCGGAGCTTCGTGCGCAGGGCGTGCGCGCGGCGCTGGAGGCGGTGCCGGGTCTGCACCTGGCGCTGGGCCTGGCCAGTGCGGTCGCCAGCTACCTCAACCTGTCGCTGCTGTGGCGCTGGCTGCGCCGCGACCAGGTCTACCAGCCCAAGCCGGGCTGGGGCGGTTACCTGCTGCGGCTGGGCGTGGCCTGTGCGGCGATGGCCGCCGTGCTGGCGCTGGGCCTGCACTGGCTGCCGGCGTTCACCACCATGGACAAGTGGCACCGGATCGGCAGCCTGCTGCTGCTGGTCGGCGGCGGCGGCGCGGTGTATCTGCTGGCGTTGCTGGCGCTGGGGTTCCGGCCGCGGGATCTGCGCGAGCATTGAAGCCGGGGTCCGGGGTCCGGGGTCCGGGGTCCGGGACCCGGGAGTTTCCGCGAGTGCCAAGCGCTTGCGATTGAACTGTGGGAGGGGCTGCAGCCCCGACGGGCCTTCCCGGGAAAGCCCGTCGGGACTGAAGTCCCTCCCACAGAAAGTGATCACTTTGTTTTTGCCGGATCGCCTGGCGATGGTCTGGCTCCGCACGCCGATGCTGCCGACCCGGGTCCCGGGTCCCGAGCCCCGAGCCAAGCCCCCACCCGCTATACTCGACGGTTACGCATCATCGACCGGCGCTTCCTGCGCCGGCGCTTCGGACCGAGGAATGAGCAGGCTGTTTAGAGACGTCGAGGGCGGGACCCTGTTCCCGCAGGGAAGCGTGGTCTGCATCGGCGCCTTCGATGGCCTGCACCTGGGCCACCGCGCGCTGGTGCGGCAGGCGATCACGCGCGCGCGCGAAGCGGGCGTGCCGGCGGTGGCGCTGAGCTTCGAGCCGCTGCCGCGCGAGTTCTTCGCCCCGGCCGCGCCGCCGCCGCGGCTGACCCTGGCCCGGGCCAAGGTGCAGGGCCTGCTCCAACTCGGCGTCGACAGCGTCGGCCTGCTGCGCTTCGACCGGCGCATGGCCTCGATGAGCGCGGAGGACTTCGTGCAGCGCGTGCTGGTCGAGCGCCTGCGTGCGCGCGAGGTCTGGATCGGCCCGGCGTTCCGCTTCGGCCACAAGCGCGGCGGCGACATCGCGCTGCTGCGTGCGCTGGGCGCCCAGCATGGCTTCGCCGCCGACGAGATCGCGCCGGTGCACCTGCGCGAGGAGCGCATTTCCAGCACCCGCATCCGCGAGCTGCTGGTGGCCGGCGAGTTCGCCCATGCCGCCGAACTGCTCGGTCGCCCGTATGCGATCGGCGGCCGCGTGGTGCGCGGCAAGCAGCTCGGGCGCACGCTCGGCTATCCCACCGCCAACCTGCGGTTCGCCCGCACCCCGGCGCTGTCCGGCATCTACGCCACCTGGGTGCACGGGGTGGCGGCGCAGCCGTGGCCGTCGGTGTCCAGTTTCGGCACCCGCCCGACCGTGCAGGGCGTGGAGCCGCTGCTGGAAGCGCACCTGTTCGATTTCCAGGGCGACCTGTACGGTCGCCACATCGAGGTGGAGTTCGTCGCCAAGCTGCGCGACGAGGAAACCTTTGCCGATCTGCCGGCGCTGACCGCGCAGATGCACCGCGACGCCGCGCTGGCGCGGCAACTGCTCGCTGCGCCTGCTGGCGCGGGCCTGCCGCCCGTGTCCGCCGCCCCGCGCGCGGAACTCCCCCTGAAGACCACCGACCGGTAACTGCCCGTGACCCAGGACTACAAAGCCACCCTCCATCTGCCGGCGACCGAGTTCCCGATGCGCGGCGACCTGCCCAAGCGCGAGCCGGACATCCTGGCGCGCTGGGAGAGCGAGGGCCTGTACACGCGGCTGCGCGACAACGCCCAGGGCCGGCCGCTGTTCGTGCTGCACGACGGCCCGCCCTACGCCAATGGCGCGATCCACCTCGGGCATGCGGTCAACAAGATCCTCAAGGACATCATCGTCAAGTCCAAGTACCTGTCCGGCTACGACGCGCCGTACATCCCGGGCTGGGACTGCCATGGCCTGCCGATCGAGATCGCGATCGAGAAGAAGTTCGGCAAGGTCGGGGTCAAGCTCGATGCCGAGCAGTTCCGGCAGAAATGTCGCGAATACGCCAACGAGCAGATCGACATCCAGCGCCGCGACTTCAAGCGCCTGGGCGTGATCGGCGACTGGGACAACCCCTACCGCACGCTGGACTTCCATTTCGAGGCCAACGAGATCCGCGCGCTGGCGCGGATCGTCGAGAACGGCCACCTGACCCGCGGCGTGAAGCCGGTGCACTGGTGCTTCGACTGCGGCTCGGCGCTGGCCGAGGCCGAGATCGAGTACGCCGACAAGCAATCGCCGACGGTGGACGTGGCCTATACGGCCCGCGACGGCGCGGCGCTGGCCGCCGCGTTCGGCGCGACCCTGCCGGACGGCGCCGAAGTGGCCGTGCCGATCTGGACCACCACGCCGTGGACGCTGCCGGCCTCGCTGGCGGTGTCGCTGGGGCCGGAGCTGATCTATGCGCTGGTCGAAGGCCCGGCCCGCGACGGCCGCCGCCGCTGGCTGGTGCTGGCCGATGCGCTGGCCGAGCGCGCGCTGCAACGCTACGGCGTCGATGAGGTGGTGGTGCACGGCCGCGTCGCCGGCGCGGCGCTGGAGCACCAGGTGCTGGCGCACCCCTTCTACGACGAACGCGACGTGCCGGTGATCCTCGGCGACCACGTCTCCGACACCGACGGTACCGGCGCGGTGCACACCGCGCCCGGCCACGGCCAGGAGGACTACGTGGCGGTGAAGCCGTACGGGCTGCTGGAGCGCTATGGCGCGGCGCAGATCAACCCGGTCGATGCGCGCGGCGTGTACCTGCCGTCGACCCCGGCGGTCGATGGCACGGAACTCGCCGGGCTGCACATCTGGAAGGCCAACGACGTCATCGCCGACCTGCTGGCCGGGCGCGGGCTGCTGTTGGCGCGTGCCAGCATGGTCCACAGCTACCCGCATTGCTGGCGGCACAAGACCCCGATCGCGTTCCGCGCCACGCCGCAGTGGTTCATCTCGATGGAGCAGGCCGACCTGCGCGCCGAGGCGCTGCAGGCCATCGAAGGCGTGCACTGGTACCCGGCCTGGGGCCAGGCGCGCATCGCCGGCATGGTCGCCGGGCGCCCGGACTGGACGATCTCGCGCCAGCGCACCTGGGGCGTGCCGATCGCGCTGTTCGTGCATCGCGAGACCGGCGAGCCGCATCCGCGCAGCACCGAGCTGATGCGCCAGGTCGCCGACCGCGTCGAGGAGGGCGGGGTGGACGTGTGGTACGCGCTGGACGCCGCCGAACTGCTCGGCGACGAAGCGGGCGACTACGAGAAGATCACCGACATCCTCGACGTCTGGTTCGATTCCGGCGTCACCCATGAGGCGGTGCTGACCGAACGCGGCCTGCCCAAGCCGGCCGATCTGTACCTGGAAGGCTCCGACCAGCACCGCGGCTGGTTCCAGTCCTCGCTGCTGACCGGCGTGGCGCTGGACCACGCCGCGCCGTACCGGCAGTGCCTGACCCACGGCTTCACCGTGGACGAGCACGGCCGCAAGATGTCCAAGTCGCTGGGCAACGGCATCGAGCCGCAGGACATCATGAAGACGCTGGGCGCGGACATCCTGCGCCTGTGGATCGCCTCGGCCGACTACAGCAACGAGATGTCGCTGTCGCAGGAAATCCTCAAGCGCAATGCCGACGCCTACCGGCGCCTGCGCAACACCGCGCGCTTCTTGCTCGGCAACCTGCACGGCTTCAACCCGGCCGTGCACCTGCGGCCGCTGCCGGAGCTGGTGGCGCTGGACCGCTGGATCGTGCACCGCGCCTACGAGGTGCAGGAGCAGATCAAGGCCGCCTACGCGCGCTACGACTTCGCCGCCATCGTGCAGGCGCTGCTGAACTTCTGCAGCGTGGACCTGGGGTCGCTGTACCTGGACGTGACCAAGGACCGGCTGTACACGATGGCCGAGGACTCGCTCGGCCGGCGCTCGGCGCAGACCGCGATGTTCCATGTCGCCGAGGCCTTCGTGCGCTGGATCGCGCCGATCCTGAGCTTCACCGCCGACGAGCTGTGGGGCTACCTGCCGGGCGCGCACCTGGGCAACGTGCTGTTCGCGACCTGGTACGAAGGCCTGGCACCGTTGCCGGACGACGCGGCGCTGAGCGCGGCCGACTTCGAGCAGTTGCTGGCGCTGCGCGAGCAGGTGGCCAAGGTGCTGGAGCCGATGCGCGGCAACGGCGTGATCGGTGCCGCCCTGGAGGCGGAGATCACCGTCGCCGCCGACGCCGCCACCGCGGCGAAGCTGCAGCCGCTGCAGGAAGAGCTGCGCTTCCTGTTCATCAGCGGCGACGTGGTGGTGCGCGAGGCCAGCACCGACGAGATCTTCGTCAGCGCCCAGGCCACCGAGAAGCCCAAGTGCGTGCGCTGCTGGCACTACCGCGCCGACGTCGGCGCCGATCCGGCGCACCCGGAACTGTGCGGCCGCTGCGTCAGCAACATCGAAGGACCGGGCGAGGAGCGCCGCTGGTTCTGAGTGCCGTCCCCGGCCACGCGGCTTGCGCGTCGCCGGGGCCGACGGCGGCGCCGTGGCTGCGGCGCCGGCCATCCTTCCTTTCCTTCTTCGCCCAAGGCGGACTTCCCGCATGACCGCACGACCCAACCCCTCCGCCCTGATCTGGCTGCTGCTGTCGGCCGCGGTGATCGGCCTGGACCAGTGGAGCAAGGCCTGGGTGCTGTCCAGCCTGCCCGAGTTCACCGCGGTGCCGGTGATCCCCGGCTTCTGGAACTGGTACCGAACCTACAACACCGGCGCGGCATTCAGTTTCCTGAGCCAGGCCGGCGGCTGGCAGCTCTGGTTCTTCACCGCGCTGGCGGTGGGCATCAGCGCCCTGCTGGCCTGGTGGCTGGCGCGCACCCCGCGCGGCGAGTGGCGCAGCGCGCTGCCGTACGCGCTGGTGATCGGCGGGGCGATCGGCAACGTGATCGACCGGCTGATGCATGGCCACGTGGTCGATTTCATCCAGTGGTACGTGGGTGAGCACTACTGGCCCTCGTTCAATATCGCCGACTCGGCCATCGTCGCCGGCGCCATCGGCATCGCCCTGTTCGGCGTGTTCGACGGCAAGGCGAAGCGAAAAGCGGGATAATCGGTGCCACTCTCCCTGTCGAAGCGCCTGGCCCCCTGCGGCCGGCGGATCTAGCTAATGGATGTCCTGCTCGCCAACCCCCGCGGCTTCTGCGCCGGCGTCGATCGCGCGATCGAGATCGTCAAGCGCGCCATCGAAACCCTGGGCGCGCCGATCTACGTGCGCCACGAGGTGGTGCACAACCGCTTCGTGGTCGACGACCTCAAGCAGCGCGGCGCGATCTTCGTCGAGGAACTGGACGAGGTGCCCGACGGCAACACGGTGATCTTCAGCGCCCACGGCGTGGCCCAGGCGGTGCGCCAGGAGGCCGAGCGGCGCGGGCTGAAGGTGTTCGATGCGACCTGCCCGCTGGTGACCAAGGTGCATTTCGAGGTGGCCCGGCACTGCCGCGCCGGCCGCGACGTGGTGCTGATCGGCCACGCCGGCCACCCGGAGGTGGAAGGCACGATGGGGCAGTGGGACCGCGAGTGCGGCGCCGGCCGCATCTACCTGGTCGAGGACATCGAGCAGGTCGCCACGCTGGACGTGCAGCAGCCGGAGAACCTGGCCTACACCACCCAGACCACGCTGTCGGTGGACGACACCCGCGGCATCATCGAGGCGCTGCGCGCGCGCTACCCGGCGATGCAGGGGCCGAAGAACGACGATATCTGCTACGCCACCCAGAACCGCCAGGACGCGGTGCGCGACCTGGCCAGGGAGTGCGACCTGGTGCTGGTGGTCGGTTCGCCGAACAGTTCCAATTCCAACCGGCTCAGCGAGCTGGCGCGGCGCGACGGGGTGGAGTCCTACCTGATCGACGGCGCCGACGAGATCGACCCGGCCTGGATCGCCGGCAAGCGCCGCATCGGTCTGACCGCCGGCGCCTCGGCGCCGCAGGTGCTGGTGGACGGGGTCATCGCGCGGCTGCGCGAACTCGGCGCCGATGGTGTGTCGGAACTGGCGGGCGAGCCGGAGTCGATGGTGTTCGCGCTGCCCAAGGAACTGCGGTTGCGGCTGGTCGACTGACGGTCGCGTTCGGTCGCGTGTTCGTACGCTGGATGGGCGTATCTGTCGTGGCGCGCGTAGATACCGTCTTCCCCCCTAGCAGGCAAGGCCCCTTTTCGGATCGAACGCCGTGCCCGATTTGAGAACCCCGTAGGCCAGGTGCAGGAGCTTGCGCATGGCGGCGCACACGATCTGCTTGCCGGTTTTGCCACGTTCGCTCAGCCGCTGTTTCAGCGCCCGGATGATCGGGTTGTGGGTCATGGCCACCAAGGCCGGCATGAACAGGCCCGCGCGCAAGCGGGGCGAGCCGGTGCGCGAGATGCAGACGCGGCCTTTGCGCTCGCCCGACTCCTGCAGGCACGGATTCAGGCCCGCGAAGGCGGTCACCGCCGAGGCATCGGCGAAGCGCCTCACATCGCCAAGCTCGGCCAGCATCAAGGCCGCGCTGGTGTCGGCAATGCCCTGGATGCTCACCAGCAGCTCGCGCTGCCCACGCAAGGTCGGATCCTGGTCGATATGGTCATTGATGGCCTGCTCGATCTGGGCGATGTGGTGTTGCAGATCGGCCAGATGGACCTGGATCGAGTCCTTCACCTGAGCCGGAGCGACGTCCAGCCGGTTGCGCTCCATCTGCAGCATCTGTTGCAGATCCTGGCGCCGGCGCACCAGTGCTTTGAGCTGCTTGAGCGCTGGCGGATCAGGGGACCAACGGCGTAACTGCTCGCGGTGACGCAGGGCATAACTGGCGATCAGCTTGGCATCGCTGCGATCGGTCTTGACCCGGCTGAGTTGGCTGCGTGCGTACGCGGCCGTCTGCGCCGGGTTGAGCACGCACACCCGATAGCCGCGTGCGTGGAGGAACTCGGCCAGCGCCTGGTGGTAGGTGCCGGTGGCCTCCATGGCGATCCAGCTATCGGGCTGGGCATGCGTCTGCAGCCATGCCTGCAGGGCCTGGAAGCCCTTGGCATCGTTGGACAACTTGGCCTTGGTACGGTGCTTGCCATTGGTCAGCTCGATGGCCACATCGAAACTGCGTTTGGCGACGTCGATGCCGATGACGGCAGACATAGGCGATTCCTCCATCGTGTCAGGGTCATGATCGGCGCTGGGCCCGGTCCTGCCTTGTCGATGCGAGTTCACGCCCGGGGGCGGACTCTGGATACCGTTCGGACACACAAGGGCCAGCATGTGGAGGGCGGAGCCGATCTACGATGCAAGCTCGAAGCTTTAGGAGCGACTGGACCTCCCACACCTCCTCCGATGATCAGTCGGAAGACATGACGCCTGTTTAGGGGCGACATGTCCAGATACAAGGAGCGGCTTTCAGCCGCGACGGGCGATCCCGGTAAAGCCTGTCGCGGCTGATCCCCGAAAAGGGGGCAGGAACCGCTCCTGCGCGATGACGTGATGGGGTGCTGTCGCGTGGCAAGCGCCACGGCTTACTGGCGCTGCGTGCCGCGCGGCCGTCCCTGTGCATCGAACTCGATGTCCACGCTGACGCGATCGCCTTCCACGCCATCGGGCATCCAGCGCAGGCGGCCGCGCCGGCCCACCAGCACGTACACGTGATCCACCTTCTTCGGCTCGGCCTGTAGCGCCTGGCCCTGTTCCTGCAGGGCCGTGGCCACCCGGTAGGCGCCCTCGAAATCGATGTCCTGCAGCGCGGCGGTGTCGGTGGCTGGCTTGAGGAACGGCCCGAACATGCGCGGATTCACTGGCGCATCCTTGTGCCAGGCCTCGTCGTGGAAGCTGTATTCGTCCACGTGGTCCGGCTGTGCGGGGTCCAGCAGTTCGAGTCCGATCCGGTTGTCGTAGAAATGCACGGCATGGAACACGCGCAGGTCGTGGCCCTGCAGGTCGGGCAGGTCCGCCAGCGCCTGCCGGGCCGCGCGCAGCCGCTGCGGGTCGAACAGCAGGTTGCCGCGTGATGCCGGCGTCGGCGCCGGTTCGGTGTCGGCAGCATGGGCAGTCGGGGTCGGCGCCGCCAGCGATTGCGGCTTGGAGGGGGACTGCAGGTCGGCCGCCGAGAGACGTGGTCCCGCCTGCAGGGTGGCGCGGATGGTGTCCCAGGCGCCGCCGGCGAAGGCGAGGCCGCCGAGCAGCAGCACCACGCCGGCGAAGACCACGGGGGTGGGTGGCGTCTTCATGGCAGCTCCAGGTCGGCGCGGGTGGGGTGTTGCGGGTCGTACAGCACCGACACGGTGTCGCGCGGCAACTGCCCGACGTCGAGCAGCGACACGAACCGCCGCATCGTCGCCTCGTGCGGGTTGCCCGACGCGTCCGCGAACGCCACGCGGAACTCCACCTGCGGCTGCTCGTTGAGGGTGGTGCCGGTTTGGCGCACGTCCAGCACCCGCGCACGCGCGCGCAGGCCGCGGTACTTCAGGGTCTCGTCGGTGGCATTGTGGCGGATCACGCGCAGGATCACGCGCAGCGCCAGTACATAGCCGTTGAGCACCAGCGCACTCATCAGCAACGGGTGGTTGAAGGACAGGAAGGTCCAGCCCAGCCCGCGGTTCTGCAGGCGCCAGGCCAGCACGTAGGCCGCGCCGACCAGGACCACCAGCAGCACGGCGCCGGCCGCGCGTCGCCACAGGCTGGCGCGGTCCAGCGCCGGCTCGGCGTCCTCCAGCACCAGGTTCGGCGCGGCGCCCGGGGTGGTGCTCAGCCGCAGCGGCACGGTGCGCCCGCTCTCGAAGCGGCGTTGCGCCGGCTTGCGGTCCACGATCAGCAGGGTGTCGCGGATGGGCGTGCCGGACAGGTTGTCGAAGGCCAGGGTCAGCGACAGCTGCGGCCAGCCCTTGACCTCAACGCCGGTGGGGGCGATGCGTTCGATCAGTGCCTCGCGGCGCACGCCGCGAGCGAGGAGGTGGCGCACGCGGTGCAGGGCGCGCCCGGGCATGAGCAGCAGCGTGTCCATGTAGGCGTAGAGCAGGTGCAGCCACAGGCCCAGCGACAGCGCCAGCAGGGTCAGCGCCCATGCGGGCGTGCTGGGCTGGGCCAGCACGCGTGGCCAGTCGCTGGCGAAGTAGAGGATGCAGGGGAAGGGGATGGCGAAAAACAGCAGGAACGCGAGCCAGAACCAGGCGAACAACTTCACGATGAGCAGGGGGATGGGTACGACGGGGGCGGCAGGGTAACCCATCGATTGCGGCGCGCGCGCGAAGGCCCGGGCAGCGATTGACCCCGGCCCGGGCCGACGCCTAGAATTGCCAGTTCCGCCGGAATAGCTCAGTCGGTAGAGCGGCGCATTCGTAATGCGTAGGTCGCAGGTTCGACTCCTGTTTCCGGCACCAGACGTACCCAGAAGGCAGCCGCGAGGCTGCCTTCCTGGTGTCTGCGCTCCCGTTTTTCTGCGACGCAGGTCCGTGCGCGCAGCGGCCTGCGACGCCGTGTCGCAGGCGGGTGCGGCAATGTGTCGCACATAAAAACGCGGCCTGGCGCCCGCCCGGGCTTGTCAATGACTTCCGGAGTTGCCGCACGGCAGCATAAAATGCGTCGTTGATCGCGCATGCCGGCCCGGATGCCGCGGCGGACGCGGGACAGCCCTCTCTACGGCGCTCCGCCTCCCGCTCCCGCGCGGTTCGCATCCCCTACGCAATTGGATCGTTCGATGATTCCGTTGAAACAACTCCGGCGCTCGCTGCGCTCCGGTCTGTTGCTGCTGGCCGCGCTGCTGCTGGCCGGCTGCAACTCGGCCATCCTCAACCCCAAGGGTCAGATCGGCCACGACGAGAAGACGCTGCTGATCACCTCGGTGGTGCTGATGCTGCTGGTGGTGATCCCGGTCATCGTGATGACCCTGGCCTTCGCCTGGCGCTACCGCGCGTCCAACACCAAGGCGCGCTACGAGCCGAACTGGTCGCACTCCACCGCGATCGAGGTGGTGGTGTGGTCGATCCCGTGCATGATCATCCTGGTCCTGGCGGTGCTGACCTGGCGCTCCTCGCATGCGCTGGATCCGTACAAGCCGCTGGATTCCAAGGTCAAGCCGATCACCATCGAGGCGGTGGCGCTGGACTGGAAGTGGATGTTCATCTACCCGGAGCAGGGCATCGCCACGGTCAACGAGATCGCGTTCCCGGTCGACACGCCGCTGAACTTCAAGATCACCTCCGACACGGTGATGAACTCGTTCTTCATCCCGCACCTGGGCACGCAGATCTACGCGATGGCCGGCATGGAGACCAAGCTGCACCTGATCGCCAACGAGCCGGGCGAGATGTTCGGCCTGTCGGCCAACTACAGCGGCCACGGCTTCTCGAAGATGGGCTTCGCCGCGCATGCCACCGACCGCGCCGGTTTCGACGCGTGGGTGGCCAAGGTCAAGGCCTCGCAGAAGACCCTGGACCAGGCCGAGTTCCAGGTGCTGGCGGCCAACCGCAACGACAAGGCCGCCTACCCGGTGACGTACTACGCCTCGGTGCAGGACGGCCTGTTCAAGTCGTTGATCGACAAATACATGATGGGCAAGGGCCACAAGATGGAAGGCCACGACGCTCATCCGGCATCGGCTGCTGAGCCGGTCGCCATGTGCACTTCTGGAGACAAGTGATGCTAGGTAAACTCACGCTCGAGGCGGTTCCGTACCACGAGCCGATCATCATGGCGGCCCTCGGCGGCGCCGGCCTGCTCGGCCTGCTGGTGGTGGCCGCGGTCACCAAGTACAAGCTGTGGGGCTACCTCTGGAAGGAGTGGTTCACCTCGGTCGACCACAAGCGCATCGGCGTCATGTACATCGTGGTGGCGCTGATCATGCTGCTGCGCGGCTTCGCCGACGCGGCGATGATGCGCACCCAGCAGGCGATCGCGCACGGCGGCAACGAAGGCATCTTCCCGCCGCACCACTACGATCAGATCTTCACCGCGCACGGCGTGATCATGATCTTCTTCATGGCCATGCCGTTCATGACCGGCCTGCTGAACCTGATCGTGCCGCTGCAGATCGGCGCGCGCGACGTGGCGTTCCCGTTCCTGAACTCGCTGAGCTTCTGGCTGTTCGTGGCCGGCGCGGCGCTGGTCAACATCTCCCTGGGCGTGGGCGAGTTCGCGCAGACCGGCTGGCTGGCCTACCCGCCGCTGTCCGGGCTGGAATACAGTCCAGGCGTCGGTGTCGACTACTACATCTGGGCGTTGCAGATCTCGGGCCTGGGCACATTGCTCACCGGCATCAACTTCTTCGTGACGATCATGCGCATGCGCGCGCCGGGCATGACCCTGATGCGCATGCCGATCTTCACCTGGACCGCGCTGATCACCAACATCCTGATCATCGCCGCGTTCCCGATCCTGACCGTGGCGCTGGCGCTGCTGGGTGCGGACCGCTACCTGGGCACGCACTTCTTCACCAATGACGGTGGCGGCAACGCCATGATGTACGTCAACCTGATCTGGATCTGGGGCCACCCGGAGGTCTACATCCTGATCCTGCCGGCGTTCGGCATCTTCTCCGAGCTGATCGCCACCTTCAGCCGCAAGCGCCTGTTCGGCTACACCTCGATGGTGTACGCGACCTCGTGCATCGGCGTGCTGTCGTTCATCGTGTGGCTGCACCACTTCTTCACCATGGGCTCGGGCGCCAACGTCAATGCCTTCTTCGGCATCACGACGATGATCATCTCGATCCCCACCGGCGTGAAGATCTTCAACTGGCTGTTCACCATGTTCCGCGGCCGCGTGCACATGACCGCACCGGTGCTGTGGACCATCGGCTTCATCATCACCTTCGTCATCGGCGGCATGACCGGCGTGATGCTGGCGATCCCGGCGGTGGACTTCGTGCTGCACAACAGCCTGTTCCTGATCGCGCACTTCCATAACGTGATCATCGGCGGCGTGGTGTTCGGCTACCTGGCCGGCCTGACCTACTGGTTCCCGAAGGCGTTCGGCTTCAAGCTCAACGAGAAGCTGGGCAAGGCCTCGTTCTGGTGCTGGATCATCGGCTTCTTCATCGCCTTCATGCCGCTGTACGTGCTCGGCTTCATGGGCATGACCCGGCGCATGAACAGCTACAACCACCCGGAGTGGGCGCCGTGGCTGATGGTGGCAGCGGTGGGTGCGGCGATCATCGGTACCGGCATCTTCCTGAACCTGGTGCAGATCGGCTACAGCATCTGGAAGCGCAAGGAGAACATGGACCTGACCGGCGACCCGTGGGATGGCCGCACCCTGGAGTGGGCGACCTCCTCGCCGCCGCCGTTCTACAACTTCGCCGTGCTGCCGCACATCGACGACCGCGACCAGTTCTGGGAAGACAAGCTCAAGGGCAAGGGCTGGCCGCGTCCGGCCAAGTACGAACCGATCCACATGCCGCGCAACACGGCGGCGGGCTTCTGGATCGGCGCCTTCAGCATCGTCCTGGGCTTCGGTCTGACCTGGCACATCTGGTGGATGGCGGTGATCGGCCTGGTCGGCATGATCGGCAGCTTCATCGCGCGCACCTTCGATGACGACATCGATTACTGGGTCCCGGCGGAGGAAGTGGAGCGCATCGAGAACGCGCGCTTCGCCCTGCTGGAACAGCAACACGCGGCCAACGCCGCAAAGGCGGTCTGAACCATGGCTTCCACGACGCTCGATTCCCACGCCGCCCACGCGGGCGGCCACGACCACGACCACGAACACCACGACGCGGGCGGCAACACCGTCTTCGGGTTCTGGGTCTACCTGATGAGCGACTGCCTCATCTTCGCCGGCCTGTTCGCCACCTATGCGGTGCTGGCCGGCGCGACGGTGGACGGCCCGACCGCCAAGGAACTGTTCGATCTGAAGTTCGTGCTGGTGGAAACCTTCCTGCTGCTGTTCAGCAGCCTGGGCTTCGGCCTGGCGATGATCTCGGCGAACAAGCGCAGCATGGGCGGCCTGTACGGCTGGCTGGCGGTCACCGCGGCGCTGGGCCTGGGCTTCCTTGGCATGGAGCTCTACGAGTTCCACCACCTGATCGAAGAAGGCGCCGGCCCCGGCCGCAGCGCGTTCCTGTCGGCCTTCTTCACCCTGGTCGGCACCCATGGTCTGCACGTGGCCTCGGGCCTGCTGTGGATGACCGTGCTGGTGATCCAGATCGCGAAGAACGGCCTGACCCCGCGCAACATGACCCGCCTGGCGTGCCTGAGCCTGTTCTGGCACTTCCTGGACGTGATCTGGATCGGCGTGTTCACCATCGTCTACCTGCTGGGAGCGCTGTAATGGCCAACCATCATTCCTCCGACACGCACGCCGAGCACGGCCACGGCGGCGGCCTGAAGTCCTACCTGGTCGGCTTCGTGCTGGCGGTGATCCTGACCGTGATTCCGTTCGGCATGGTGATGAGCGGGGCGTTCCCGCGCGGCGTCACCGTCATCGTCATCGCGGTGCTGGCCGCGGTGCAGATGCTGGTGCACCTTATCTACTTCCTGCACATGGACCGTTCCGCCGAACAGCGCTCCAACGTGCACGTGGGCCTGTTCTCGCTGCTGATCATCGGCATCGTGGTGGTCGGTTCGCTGTGGGTCATGCACAACCTCAACGTCAACATGATGCACTGAGCGGGCACCCCTGCCGCGCAACGCAACGGGCCGCCAGGCGACTGGCGGCCCGTTGCGTTTGGGGCGTGCAATCGCGCTGGCGATGTCCGCAGGAATGCGCCGGGATCACGCCAGGCAGGGCGGCTCGGCGAGTTCGCACAACGGTAGCCAGGTCAATACGCCGTCGCCGTTGCGGATCAGCAGCCCCAGCTGCCCGTGCTGCTGCAGCGGCTGGGCATAGACCGGCGCGGCGTGCGCGGAGGCCGACCAGGCGCTGGCCAGCAGGGTCTGCGGCCGCGCCGCACGCAACGTGGCGACCAGTCCGGCCGGATCGCCGTGCCGCAGGGCGTGGCGGCACAGCGCCAGCAGGCAGGCGTCGTCGTCGTGCGGGTGCGCGCGCGTCGGTGCAGTGGCGTCCTCGATCGCTGTACGCGCGCGCTGCAGCAGGCGCCGCAGGTACTGGCGCGAGGCGCTTTCGCTGCGCGCTGACAATGCCGCCAGGTCGGCATGGCTGAAGTCGAAGGCCTCGGCGAGCAGCAGCATCGCCACGTCGCCGGCCGGCAGCGTGCGCACCAGCGCTACCAGCGCGTGCGTCACTGCCGCGCTGTGGAGGGCGTGGCGCTCCGGCCCGTCCGGATCGTCGGTGACGGACACTGCGTGTTCCTGTGCGATGCGCTCCAGCAGGACCCGGTAGCGGCTGCGGCGGCGCAGGCGGTCGATGCACAGATGGCGCAGCACGGTGGTCAGCCAGGCGTCGCGGCCGCTGGCCGGCAGCGGTCCCTGTGCGGCGCGCAGATAGGCTTCCTGCACCAGGTCCTCGGCGTCCTGGCCCTGGCCGAGCCAGCGGTGCGCCAGGGCCAGCAACTGGCGGCGCAGCGCCTCGCCGTCGGCCGGCGTGGGCGTGTCGGTCGGAGATGTCACGTCGCAGCCCCGTCGTTCGTTGGGAGGGACACCCACCATACATGGAGACAGGCCGATGCTGCGTTCCCACGAAACGTCCCCCGCCGCGCCCTCCGCGCAATCGCCGTCCGCCGCCTTCCTCGAGGAAAAGGCGTTCCGCGCGCGGACCCTGCTGCTGTTCGGCACCATCACCGACGCCAGCGCCTACCAGACGGTACGCCATCTGCTGGCGCTGGATGCCGAGTCCGATGCGCCGATCGCGATGATCGTGTCCTCGCCGGGCGGGCATCTCGAATCCGGCGACGCCATCCACGATGCGCTGCGCTTCATTTCCGCACCGGTCGACATGATCGGCTCGGGTTGGGTCGGCAGCGCGGCCACGCACGTGTTCCTGGGCGTGCCGCGCGAGCGCCGGGTGTGCCTGCCGCAGACCCGGTTCCTGATCCATCAGCCCAGCGGCGGCGCCGGCGGCCCGGCCAGCGACATCGCCATCCAGGCCAGCGAGATCCTCAAGGCGCGCGCCCGCATCGCCAAGGTCATTGCCCGCGAGACCGGCCAGCCGCTGGAGCGCGTGGAGACCGACATCGAGCGCGACTGCTGGATGTCGGCGCAGGAGGCGATGGACTACGGCCTGGTCTCGCGCATCGTCGAGCGGCGCAGCCAACTGGCCGGGCGCTGAGGGCTCCGGCCAATGCGGCAGGCGCCGTGCGCGGCGATCGCCGCGGGCATGACCTATGGCATGGCACGCGGCGGCGGCGCAGGCATAGCATGGGAGTTTGCCTGTCCGCTGTCGTTCGCCCCCCTGGAGATCCCATGAACAAGTCCACCGCCTGGATGGCGCCGTTGCTGCTGGCCGCCACTGTCGCGTTCCAGGCCTCGGCGCAGACCGCCCCGCCGCGCGACGTGCCCTTCGCCGGTACGTTGAAGATCGATGTCGATGCCACCGATCTGGCGCACCGTATCTTCCGCGTGCGCAGCACCATCCCGGCCACGCCGGGGCCGATGACCCTGCTGTATCCGCAGTGGATCCCCGGCAACCATTCGCCGACCGGCCCGATCGACAAGCTCGCCGGGCTGGTGATCAAGGCCAACGGCAAGGTGTTGCCGTGGACGCGCGACCAGTTCGACGTCTATGCGTTCAAGATCGACGTGCCCGCCGGCGTCAGCGAGATCGTCGCCGAGTACCAGTTCCTGTCCTCGCAGGGCGACGGCCAGGGCCGGGTGATGATGACCCCGGAGATGCTCAACCTGCAGTGGAACACCACCGCGCTGTATCCGGCCGGGGTGTACGCGCGCAACATCAAGGCGCAGGCCAGCGTGACCCTGCCGGCCGGCTGGAGCTACGCCACCGCGCTGGAAACCGCCGGGCGGAGCGGCGATACGGTGACCTTCAAGCCGATCGATTTCGACGACCTGGTCGATTCGCCGATGTTCGCCGGCAAGTACTACAAGCGCATCGTGCTGGACGACAAGGGCAAGGCGCCGGTGGCGCTGAACGTGTTCGCCGACAAGCCCAAGTCGCTGGAGGCCAAGCCCGAGCAGATCAAGGCGCACGTGGCCCTGGTGCAGCAGATGGACAAGCTGTACGGCGCGCGTCACTTCGACCACTACGAGTTCCTGCTGGCGCTGACCGACAAGCTCGGCGGCATCGGCCTGGAGCATCATCGCTCCAGCGAGAACAGTGGCCCGCTCGACTACTTCACCGAGTGGGACAAGAGCTGGGAGATGCGCGACCTGCTCGCGCACGAGTTCAACCACTCCTGGAACGGCAAGTACCGGCGTGGCGCCGACCTGGCCACGCCCAACTTCAACGTGCCGATGGGCGACAGCCTGCTGTGGCTGTACGAGGGCCAGACCCAGTTCTGGGGCGAGGTGATCGCCGCGCGCGCAGGGCTGTGGACCCAGGACCAGGCCCGCGACATGCTGGCCAACGTCGCCGCGGTCTACCAGCGCGGCCGTCCCGGCCTGGCCTGGCGCGCGCTGCAGGACACCACCAACGACCCGACCATGTCGATGCGCCGGCCGCGCGCCTACCGCAGCTACCAGTTGAGCGAGGACTACTATTCCGGCGGGCAGATGGTCTGGCTGGAGGTCAACGCCAAGCTGCGCGAGCTCAGCGGCGGCAAGCGCTCGCTGGACGATTTCGCCAAGGCGTTCTTCGGCATGCACGACGGCGCCTGGGACGTGAACACCTACACCTTCGACGACATCGTCGCCACGCTCGATGGGATCGCCAAGTACGACTGGGCGAGCCTGCTGCGCAGCCGTCTCGATGAGCACGGGTCGCTGGTCGGTGGGATCGAGGCCAGCGGCTGGAAGCTGGTCTATACCGATCAGCCGAACGCGGCCAGCAAGACCTCCGAGGCGCGCAACAAGAACCTGGACCTGAGCTACTCGCTGGGCCTGAGCCTGGACGAGCAGGGCCGGGTGCAATCCGTGCTGTGGGACAGCCCGACGTTCAACGCCGGCATCATCGCCGGCAACCGCGTGGTCGCAGTCGGCGGCCGCGAGTACAGCGCCGAGGCGCTCAAGGACGCGGTCACCGCGGCCAAGGGCGGCAGCACGCCGATCGAACTGCTGGTCAAGCGCGGCGACCGCTACGACACCGTGCGCATCGCCTACTACGGCGGCCTGCAGTATCCGCACCTGGAGCGCATCGCCGGCACGCCGGATCGCCTGAGCGAGTTGTACAAGGCGCGTTGAGGGCGGCGAGCGCGATCGCCGCCCGGCGCTTCGGTGTGCCGTTGCGCGGTGCGGCGACGGCGTCGTCGTACTGGCGCGTGTCGCTTGCGGCGGTTGCGCGCGCGATGCTCATTGTTTGGTCGCCACCGATGGCGCAGTCCATGTGAAGCCGTTCCTGCAGCGAGCGCAGCACCGTGCGGGAGCGGCCGAGGTGGCCGATCTTCTTTGCGAGGACGGGGTCAGGCGGTGAAAATCAATGTGGTCGGCACCAGCGCAAGCGGGAAAAGCACACTCGCCAGGCTGATCGCCAAGGAACTTGCGATTCCCTATGTCGAAATGGACAGACTCTACTGGCGCCCGGACTGGCAGGGGACCCCGGACGATGTGTTCCTGAAAGAACTGGAGCGTGCGTTAGCCGCCTCTGCGGACTGGGTGCTGGATGGCAACTACAACCGGACGCGCCCCGTGAAATGGCGCGACGTGGACCTGGTGGTGTGGGTGGACTATGGATTTTTGCGCACGCTGTTCCAAGCTGTCGCCAGAGCGTTCAAACGGGCCTGGCACAAACATGAGCTGTGGCCCGGTACGGGAAATCGCGAGAGTTTTCGCCGCGCGTTCTTTAGCCGGGAGTCCATCATCATCTGGATGCTCAAGACCTGGCGCAGCAACCGCGCGCGCTACCAGGCCGATCTGCACAACCCGCAGTACGCGCATATTCGCTTCGTGCGCATCAGGCGACGGGAGCAGGCGGAACACCTGCTTGCTGCCTTGAAGGCGCGCTGACGGCCTCCCTGCCGCGACAAGCGAAGAGGACATCGTCCCGGGCAGAATCGGTCTGACCCGACGTCGGCGCCACATGCTGCCTCCTGCTGCCGCCTGGCGGCCGTGCGCGGGCGACTTGGGTCACCAGTCGCGGGGAAACGCAGCAGCGCCGCCGTACATCGTCGTCGCTGCCGAGTGCGCGACGTCTTCCCGGCGCCGCGTTACACGCTGGGGAAGCGAATGCGATGCGGTGCCTGGCGCCGCGTCGCGGACCTTGAGACCGCCAGCCACTATGCTGGTGCATTGTCTGAGCGGACCAGAAGCAGATGGCGAAAGCGAAAACGGCCTATGTCTGCGGCGAGTGCGGCGCCGAGTACAACAAGTGGCAGGGCCAGTGCACCGAATGTGGCGCCTGGAACACGCTGAGCGAGATCGTGCTGGAGAGCGCGGCCACGGCCAAGGCGCCGGCCGCGGCGCGGCGCAGCGGCTGGGCCGGCAAGGCCGAGACGCCGAAGATCACCGCGCTCAAGGACGTGGAGCACCGCGACCAGGCGCGCGTGTCCACCGGCATCGGCGAGTTCGACCGGGTGCTGGGCGGCGGCCTGGTCGAGGGCGCGGTGGTGCTGATCGGCGGCGACCCCGGCATCGGCAAGTCGACCCTGCTGCTGCAGGCGCTGGCGAAGATGGCCGGCACGCTGCCGGTGCTGTATGTGACCGGCGAGGAATCGTTGGGCCAGGTCGCCGGGCGCGCGGTGCGCCTGGACCTGCCGCTGGACGGCCTCAACGCGCTGGCCGAGACCGGCATCGAGCACATCCTGCAGCACGCCAGCGCGGCGCGGCCCAAGCTGATCGTCGCCGACTCGGTGCAGACCCTGTGGACCGAGGCGCTGACCGCCGCGCCGGGTTCGGTCAGCCAGGTGCGCGAGAGCGCGGCGCGCCTGGTGCGCTATGCCAAGGAGACCGGCACGGCGGTGTTCCTGGTCGGCCACGTCACCAAGGAGGGCGGCATCGCCGGCCCGCGCGTGCTTGAGCACATGGTCGATGCGGTGCTGTACTTCGAGGGCGAGAGCGGCAGCCGCTTCCGCCTGCTGCGCGCGTTCAAGAACCGCTTCGGCGCGGTCAACGAACTGGGCGTGTTCGCGATGGGCGAGAAGGGGCTGAAGGAAGTCTCCAATCCGTCGGCGATCTTCCTGTCCGGCGGCAGCGCGCACCAGCCCGGCAGTTGCGTGATGGTCACCCGCGAAGGCACGCGGCCGCTGATGGTGGAAGTGCAGGCGCTGGTCGATGCCTCGCCGCTGTCCAATCCGCGGCGCGTGGCGGTGGGCCTGGAACAGAACCGGCTGGCGATGCTGCTGGCGGTGCTGCACCGCCATGGCGGCATCGTGGTCGGCGACCAGGACGTGTTCGTCAACGTGGTCGGCGGCATCCGCGTGCAGGAGACCGCGGCCGACCTGCCGGTGCTGCTGGCGGTGCTGTCGTCGCTGCGCGATCGGCCGTTGGCGGAAAAGACCATCGCCTTCGGCGAGGTCGGCCTGTCCGGCGAGATCCGCCCGGTGCCCAATGGCGAGGACCGGCTGCGCGAGGCCGCCACGCACGGCTTCAAGCGCGCCATCGTGCCCAAGGCCAATGCGCCCAAGACCAGTACGGTCAAGGGCATGGAGGTGATCGCGGTGGAGCGCTTGGCGCAGGCGCTGGAAGCGGCGAGCGAATAGGCTGCGGCGTCGGCGGGCAGCGGCGCGTCGTCCCCGTGTACTGCGTCGCTTCGAATCGCGATGCGGTGGTGTGCGCGCGAGTGCGGCCCACGTAGACACGTGGCCGCATCGCGCGGCCTGGTGTGGAGATTTCCGATCCGCATCGTCAGCGGTAATGCATCCGCTCGCTGCACGTCGATGCGCGCGACCGGCCACAGGTCGCAGCCGGCGCCTCTTCTTCGGTAAGGCGAACGGCGCGCGTCGCCACGCGCGCCGTTGCCGTTGCGGTGCCGCAGACGCGATGGCGCCCGCGGTTCCGTCAATCCTTGCGGTACACCACGCCGAGCTTGTCGATCTCGTCGCCGTCGCGGCCGGTGAAGCCGGCGATGTGCCAGCCGCTGGGCGCGGTGAGCGTGTAGGTCTCGGTGGTCGGCGTGCCGGCGCTGAGGCTGCGGCCCTGGTTGGTGCGCAGGCTCAGCGAGAACAGCCGGGTGTGGCCGTTGTACTGGCCCACGCTCAGCGTGGCCGAGGTCAGCCGCTCGTTGCTGCCCAGGCGCAGCGTGACCGCGTCGCCGCCGCTGCCGCCGTGGGCCAGGGTGCTGCCGTTGTCCAGGCCCAGCGCGATGCCGTCCAGGCGCGAGGCGCCGCGCAGGGTCACGCTGGCGATGGTGCGCTGCTCGGCGCCCTTGGCGATGTCGTTGAACGGGGTGCCGTGCGGGCCGCCGAACTGGTCGCTGGTGCGCACGGTGGTCCCGACCGCCCAGCCGAACTGCGCGGCCAGCGGGTAGTGGTCGGACAGCGGCTTGCCGTCGCTGTCGTAGAAGTTGCCGTCGTCGAGCTTGTAGCGGTTGGCGACCAGGGTCAGCTGCGGCGCGTCGCGGTACAGGATCTTGTCCACCACTTCGCAGTCGTTGGTCGGCGGGGTGCCGCACAGCAGCGGCGCGGCGCCGGCCGCCGGGGCACTGCCCTTGACCAGTTCCACCCAGGTATCGGTCAGGCCGTTGGCGGAAATCAACGCACGGATGTTGTCGTCGGCGCGGGTGTAGCGGGTGTTGGAGTCCATCATCACCAGCACCGCGTTGCCGGCCGACCAGGTCTGGATGAACTGCGACAGCTGGCTGATGTTGGCGCGCCGCGCGGCCAGGTCGGCGCTCTCGGTGCCGGCGTTGGGGTGCGCGTTGTACACGTCCAGCAGCACGCCGTCGTCCAGGCGCACGCGCATGTAGCTGAAGCCCTTGGGGGTGAGGCAGTCGGTGCCGTTGCACTTGTCCCACTTGATGCGGGTGAAGTCGTCGAAGCGATAGTTGCTCAGCGTGTTGAGGCCGTCGCCGATCGCCGCGCCGCCGCTGGTGGGCGTGCGGTAGGGATGCTGGTCGCCCGCGTACAAGGTGGCGTGATAGTTGAAGTCTTCCTGCACGTTGATCAGGCCGTAGGGCGCCAGCTTCGGTGCAATCTGGGCGGTGTTGGCGGCCGGGTTGCTGCTGGAAATGCCTTGCGGCAGGCCGGCGACGTTGTAGGTGAGCACGTCGAGCACGCCGACGTCCGATTGCGCGTGGACCACGCCGGCGCAGGCCAGGCTCAATCCGATGCCGTAGCTCACGAGGGTGCGTAGATGCTGGATCATGAATCGCCTCTTGCGGGTTGGGAGGAACAGCGGGTGGCGCGAGCGCCAGGGGCGGTGCCGGAAGGCACCGATGCCGCCGCGCGACCGGCCGGAGCCGGCGCACGTGGCGTCATGGGGTCAGGAGCTGCGGATCGAGCGCGGCCTCGACCGCGGCGGCGAAGGCGGGCAGCGGGCAGTCGTAGGCGTCGTCGGCGCGGCTGCACTGCGGGATGAACACGGGCGACTCCAGCGGCGGCGCCTGCACGGTCAGCGCGCGGCGTTCGCGCAGTTGTGCCAGGCTCTGCGCGGTGTAGCGCAGGCGGATCACGCGTTCGCCGTCGGCGCGGCGCCAGCGTTCGAACACCAGCGCGCCGCCGGGCACGGTCTGGTCGGGCTGGTAGCCTTGCAGCTGCCAATGCAGGTCGAGCATGCCGGCCAGCAGGGTCAGGGTGCCGTCGTGGCCGGACAGCACCACCAGCCGCGCCGCGCCGCCGATCGGTTCGGCCCGCGTGGCCTGGCCGCTGCCGTCCAGCAGCGTCGCCAGCAGCCGCGCCGCCAGCGGCGAGGCGGCCATGCGCGCCACCGCCGGCGCGCGCAGGCGCAGCGCGAACTCGGCCTGGTGCGGGGCGAAGGCGCGCAGCAGACTGGCCTCGTCGACGCCGCGCCAGCCCAGCGCGGCGAAGTCCTGGCCGTCGGCCCAGGCCATCAGCAGGCTTTCGCTGAGGCCGGAGGCGGCCGCGGCCGGGCCTTCGATGCCGGGGATCGCGTCCTCGGCATCGCCCAGCCGCGCCGGCACCGCATCCAGGCGCAGCTTGCCGCTGCCGGCGTCGGCCGGGCAGGGCCGTTGCGCGCACTGCAGCAGCAGTTGCTGCAGGCTGTCGATGGCGTCGGCCTGGGCCGCGTTCCAGGCCTGCGCATCGCCGCCGATGCGGCCGGCGATGGCCGCGCGCATCTGCGCCACCGCGGCGGGAGTGCGCAGGGCGGGCGCGCCGTCGAACAGCGGATCGGAGGCATCGTCGGCGACGCTGTGCACCGGATTGGCGCAGCCCGGGGTCAGCGTGCTGGCCAGCGCCTGCGCCGAGGCGAGGGTGCGCTGGGTGCGGTTGGCCCAGTAATACGCGGTCGCGCAGCCGTCGCCGGCGAACAGCCCCAGCGGTGCATAGCGAGCGCGGTAGTAGGCGCCGAACAAGCGTTCCAGTGCCGCGCCGTTCGCCGTGAGATACCCGGCGGGCACCGCGAAGCGCGGCCAGGGGCGCGCCGAGTAACGCTCCAGTTGCTCCGCGCTGGACATCGCCGCGCGCACGCCGTGGCGCTTGAGGATGACGACTTTTTCCAGCGTGTCCGTCGCGGCCGCTTGCGCGCGTGCGGCGGTGCAGGCCAGTGGCGCGAAGGCGAACAGGACGAGGGTGGCGAGGCGCGGCAGCGATGGCATCGGCAAGCTCCAGGCAGAGGCGGTGCGCCGCGCGCGGCGGTGGGCGGCGCACGGTGCGATGGCCGGCGCCCGCGGCGATGCAGGCCGCGGGGCGGGCTGGCTGCCGCGCTTGGGCGGCAGCGCGGCGGATCAGAAACGTGCGCGCAAGCCCACCGACCAGGTGCGGCCGTAGTCGGTGTAGCCGCCGAACAGGCGGTCGCCGACGTACTGGCGCTGCACCGCACCGGTGAGATTGATCGCGTTGACGAACACCGACAGGGTGTCGTTGACCTTCCAGGCCACGTTCGCGTCGAGGCTGCCGAACTTGTCGCTGTTGAGCGTGGCGACGTTGGCGGTGCCGACCGCGTTGACGATGTCGTCGCTCCAGCCATAGCTCACCCGCGCCATCAGCGGTCCCTTCTCGTAGAACAGCACCGCGTTGTAGGTGTTTTTGGCCACGCCTTCGAGGCTGTCGGTGAAGGTGCGGCTGCCGTCGCGATAGGTGGCCTCGCTGTCGGTCCAGGTGTAATTGAGCTGCATGCCCAGCCCGTCCAGCGGCGCCGGCAGGCCGGCGAAGACCTGCTGGTAGGCCACTTCCACGCCCTTGACGCTGGCCTGGCTGCCGTTGGTCTTGGACGAGAGCAGGTAGGTCTGGCCCTGGTACTGCAGGTTCGACATCTGGGTCTGGATGAAGCGCGAGATGTCCTTGTAGAACACGCCGCCGGTCAGCGCCGAGGTACCGTCGATGTACCACTCGAAGGTCAGGTCGTACTGCCACGCCTCGAACGGACGCAGCGACGGATTGCCGCCGCTGGCGGTGAGGATCTCGCCGCTGGAATTGAAGGTGAGCTTGGACGACAGGTCGGTGAGGTCGGGACGGGTGATGACCTTGGCCGCGGAACTGCGCAGCACCATGTCCTCGCGCACGTCCCAGGCCGCGTTGAACGAGGGCAGTGCGTTGCTGTAGCTGCGTTCGAAGTGCACCGGTTGCGCGCTGCCGTTGACGTCGGCATGGCCGTCGGTGGTCTGCTCGGTGCGCACCAGGCGCACGCCGAGGTTGCCGCGCAGCGCGCGGCCGGCCAGGTCGCCGCCGAAGTCGGCCATCGCATAGGCCGAGCCGATCTTCTCCTTCACCTCGTAGGAGTTCTGCAGGTCGGCGCTGTTCGGCGTGTTGACCAGGTCCGCGGCGGTCGGCCAGGTGCCGAAGAAGCGCGATTCGATCGGCGCCAGCCACTGCCGGGGCAGGTTGCCGTTGGCGTCGGTCAGCATGTCGTCCACCGGCAGCGCGGTGAAGTTGCCGGCCGGGAAGCGCACCCCGGCGATGCTGGTCAGCAGCAGGTCGGCGCGATCGTAGGTGCGCGAGCGCTGCCGGTACTTGGCGCCGAACTTGAGCTCGCGAAAGAAGCCGTCGCCGAGCGCGCGCTTGGCGTCGAGCTGCAGCGCGTCCTCCTTGTCGCGCGCATCGATCTCGCGCCACTCCAGGCGGCGCCCGGCCACGCTGGCCGGGTTGGTCGGGTCGAAGCCGTTGGTGAAGCGCCAGTCGGGCACGTCGTCGCCATCGGCCTGCGGCATGTCCACGCGCATCGACAGGGTGGTGCCGCTGCGCAGGCGCGTGCGCCGGATCGGATCGGAGTCGTAGCTGTGCGCTTGCGAGTGGAACGCCACCGCGCCCAGCGTCCACGCATCGCCGCTCCAGGTGCTGGACAGGCGCGCGCTGCGGTTGTCGTCGGTGATCCCGGAGGTCTCGCGCGAGATCTGCACCTGGCCGTTGCGGTAGTCGAAGCCGGCGACGCCGCCATGCGCCACGCGCAGGTTGCTGAGCTTGGCCAGGCTGTCGAAGCCCACGCCCAGGCTGTATTCGTCGTAGTGCACGGTCTGCTTGGCGTAGAGCAGGTCCAGGTTGGTTTCCCAGGCCGCGCTCGGTTTCCACTGCAGCGAGGCGGCGATGCCGGTGCGTTCGCGCTGCTCCAGTTCCAACGTCGGGCGCAGGCCGGTGGGGACGTAGTTGGCGCCAGGCACGCCCGGCACGCCGTTGCGGTAGTAGTCCCAGCTCACTTCGTTGACCCGGTCCTGGCGCAGGCTGCGCTGCGCGTAGGCGCCGGACAGCAGCAGGCCGAAGGTGCCGTCGGCGTTGACCCAGTTGAACAGGCCGGACACGCGCGGGTCGTTGGCGTGGGTGCGCTGCGCCTGGCTCGACTCCAGCGACACGTTGGTAAGCGTTTTACCCAGTTCAAGCGGGCGGAACGTGCGCACGTTGACGATGCCGCCGATCGCGCCTTCGTCCAGGTCGGCGGTGGGGCTCTTGATCACTTCCAGGCCGGCGACCAGTTCCGCCGGCAGGGTGTCGTAGCGGAACTGGCGGCCGGTCTGGCCGGAGGTGCGCACGTTCTCGTTGACCGCCATGGTCTGGCCGTTGAGCGTGGTCACCTGGAAGTTGGGCCCCAGGCCGCGCACGCGCACGTACACGCCTTCGCCGCGGTCGCGCACGATCGACACGCCGGGCACGCGCTGCAGCGCTTCGGCCACGTTCTGCGCCGGCAGCTTGCCGATGTCCTCGGCGGCGATCACGTCGACCACGCTGTCGGCGTAGCGCTTCTCGCGCAGCGCGGCGCTGAGGCTGCCGGCGTAGCTGCCGAGCACCTGGATGCTGTCCAGTTGCTTGACCGGCGCATCCGCCGACGCCACCGGTGCCGGCGTCGGTGCGGCCGCCATCGCCGCCGGTGCAGTGGCCGCTGTTTCCGCCGGCGCGCTCGCTGCCTCGATCGTCACCGTGGTCGGGGTGAGGAAACGGTAGCGCAGGCCGGTGCCGTCGAGCAGTTGCTGCAGCGCCTGTTCTGGCGCCGCGCCAGCGCGGCTGCCATGGGTCTGCGGGTTGCCGGTGCTGCCGGCGGCATAGACGAACTGCAGGCCGGTCTGCCGCGACAGCGCATTGAGCGCGCGCGCCAGCGGCTGCGCGGGAATCGCCTCGACCGCGATGGGCGCGGTCTGCGCACCGGCGGTGCCGGCGTGCAGGGCGAGGGCGATGGAAAGGAACAGGGTGCGGCGCATCGTCGGGTCCTGTGAGAGCGGGGGTGGTGTGGTGCGCGCGGCATCGCCCATGGGCGTTTGCTTGCGCTGTCCCCGGACTACGAGGCGCGACGACGAAGATCGGGCACCGTTTTTCGATGAATTTTCTGTGACACGTGCGTGGGGGGGGGGGGGCTGGCTTCGCGTGCGCGCACGGATGCGTGCGTGCACGATGCATGTGACGCGCTGATGGCGTGCCGGCCGTCTGGTTTGAAGGATGCGTGCGTCGCGCAGTGCGCGACGCAGCTGCCGCGCTACTGCAGGCGTGCCTGTGTCGGCGTGCGGCTGCGCACGTGGATGCCGTCGGCGCTGGTGCGCACCTGCAATGTCGGCTGCGCATCCAGGAAGGCGCGCAACGCGGCGACGTCGTCGCCACGCAGGTTGCCGGTCAGCCGCATCGCCCCGGCGTCGGCGTCGTCGATCAGCAGGCGGGTGCGGTTGAGCCGGTTGAAATCCTCGGCGACATTGGCCAGCGGTTCGTCGCGGAACACGATGCGGTGTTGCCACCACGCGTGCATCGCCGCGACGTCCTCGTTGCCCAGTTCGACCCGGCCATCGGCGGTGTCGATGCGCGCGCTCTGGCCGGCGCCGAGATCGGCCAGCATGGGTTGTTGCGGCCGATCCTGGCGCCACACCTGCACGCGCCCGGCCGAGACCTCGATGCGCGCCTGGTCGGGATGCAGGGCGATGTCGAAGGTGGTGCCGATATCTTCCACGCGCAGGCCTCCGGCCTGCACCTGCAGCGGGCGCCGGTCGGCGGCGACCACGAAACTGGCCTGGCCCTGCAGCAACTGCAGCTTTCGGCTCCAGGGGGTCAGCGTGGCGCGTACCTGGGTCTGCGCATTGAGCCGCACCGTGCTGCCGTCGGCCAGTTGCACGCTGCGTTGTTCGCCGAGCGCGGTGCGGTAGGTCTGGCTGCGCGGCCAGGCCCAGCCGACCAGCACCGCCACCGCGCACACCGCGGCGGCCGCGGCCAGACGCCAGCGCGGCGCGGCGTGGGCGCGCGCCGCACGCGTTGGCGCTGCCGCTGTCGCGCGCCGTGGCACGGGCAGGGCGATGACGTTGCCGCTCGCCGTGCCATCGGCGGTGTCGTCGCTGGCGAGCAATGCGTCCACGTCCAGGTCCATGCCGCGCAGCGCCTCGCCGAGTTCGCCGGCCACGCGCTGCATGGCCAGATACTCGCGCAGATGCTGCGGCGAGGCGGTCAGCCAGTCCAGCAACTGCTGTTCCTGTTTCGCGTCCAGCGGCTGCATGCGTTGCACCGCATGCCAGTGCGCGGCATCGGCGATGGCACTGCGCGAAGAGAACGTACTGTCGTTCACCAGCGGTCTCCGCTCTCGGCCAGCGCGCGGCGGCAGGCCGACAACCCGCGCACCACGTGCTTCTTGACCATGTGCGGCGACACGCCCATGCGTTCGGCGATCTGCTTGTAGCTCAGCCCGTCGCGGTACTGCATCACCAGCACCGCGCGGGTGCGCGCGGGCAGCTCGGCGAGCAGGGCCTGCAGGTGCTGCTGGCGCTGCCGCCGGTGTGCGCTGTCTTCCACGTCGTCTCCCGCCGCCAGCAATTGCGAGAACTGCTCCATCTCGTCGATGCGCAGCGGCGCCTGGCGGCGACGCGCGGCCTGTTCGCGCGCCAGGTTCTGCGCGACGGTGTACAGATAGGCTTCGGGATTGGCGATGGCCTCGCCCTGCTGCCGATGCGCGCGCAGCAGCCGCAGATAGGTTTCCTGCACCATGTCCTCGGCGTCTTCGCGTGCGCCACGGCGCACGAAGAAGCCGCGCAGCACCGGGCCGTGTTCCGCGAACATGCGCGCCCATGCGCGTTTGGGGTGAGCCGCCACCGAGCCTGCCTTGTCCCTGGGGTGCGGGGCAGGCTAGAAGCTGCAGATGACGGTTCGGTGACGTGGGGGCGGTGCGTGCGGAGCAAGGCGGTGTTCGCCACTTCCTGCGGGAGTCGCCTGTCATGCAGCCGCGACGCGCGACGTGGTGTGCGTTCCGATGGCGCAATGCGTCGGGACTGAAGTCCCTCCCACAGTGCGCACGGCGGGCTCGCCGCCGCTCCTGCGAGGGCAAGGTGGATGCATCCCGCCGCGACCGCTAATGCGAATCGCGCGCCACCGCGTCGCCGCTGCCGCCCACCAGGAAATCCAGGTCGGCGCCCAGGTGCGCCTGTTGCACGTGCTCCACGTAGAGCTTGCTCCAGCCGCGCGGCGGCGCCGGCGGCGGGGTCCATTCGCTGCGCCGGCGCAGTAGTTCCTCGTCGCTGACTTCCAGGTGCAACGCGCGGCCGGGGACGTCGAGTTCGATGATGTCGCCGTCGCGCACCAGCGCCAGGGTGCCGCCGGCGGCGGCCTCCGGCGAGGCGTGCAGCACCACGGTGCCGTAGGCGGTGCCGCTCATGCGCGCATCGGAGATGCGCACCATGTCGGTGATGCCGGCGCGCAGCAGCTTCGGCGGCAACGGCATGTTGCCGACCTCGGCCATGCCCGGGTAGCCGCGCGGGCCGCAGTGCTTGAGCACCATGATGCAGTCGGCGTCGATGTCCAGCGCCTCGTCGTCGATGCGCGCCTTGAAGTCCTCGATGCTCTCGAACACCACCGCGCGCCCGCGGTGCCGCAACAGGTGCGGCGAGGCGGCCGACGGCTTGATCACCGCGCCGTCCGGCGCCAGGTTGCCGCGCAGCACGGCGATGCCGGCCTCCGCGCGCACCGGCGCGTCCAGCGGATGGATCACCTCGCGGTTCCAGCACGGCGCCTGCGCCACGTTCTCGCCCAGCGTGCGGCCGTTGACGGTGCGCGCGTCCAGCGCCAGTTCGCTGCCGAGTTCGCGCATCACCGCCGGCAGCCCGCCGGCATAGTAGAAGTCTTCCATCAGGTACTGGCCGGACGGTTTGAGATTGACCAGGCACGGCAGCCGCGAACCCAGCCGGTCCCAGTCGTCCAACTGCAGCGGCACGCCCACGCGGCCGGCCAGGGCGAGCAGGTGCAGCACCGCGTTGGTGGAGCCGCCGATCGCCGCATTGACCTTGATCGCATTGGCGAAGGCGTCGGCGGTGAGGATCTGCGACATGCGCAGATCCTCTTCCACCATCTGCACGATGCGCCGCCCGCTGAGCCGCGCCAGCCGCGCGCGGCGCGCATCCACTGCCGGGATCGCCGCGTTCTCCGGCAGCGACATGCCCAGCGCCTCGACCATGCTGGCCATGGTCGAGGCGGTGCCCATGGTCATGCAGCTGCCCTTGGAGCGCTGCATGCAGGCCTCGGCCTCGACGAAGTCGTCCTGGCTCAGGGTGCCGGCGCGGACCATCTCCGACATCTCGATCACGCCGGTGCCCGAGCCCAGCGGCTGCCCGCGCCAGTTGCCCGACAGCGACGGCCCGCCGGACACGCCGATGGTCGGCAGGTCCACGCTGGCCGCGCCCATCAGCAAGGACGGGGTGGTCTTGTCGCAGCCCATCAGCAGCACCACGCCGTCCAGCGGATTGGCGCGGATCGATTCCTCCACGTCCATGCTGGCGAGGTTGCGGAACAGCATCGCGGTGGGGCGCATCTGCGTCTCGCCCAGCGACATCACCGGGAACTCCAGCGGGAACCCGCCGGCCTCGTACACGCCCTTTTTGACGTGTTCGGCCAGTTCGCGCAGGTGGCCGTTGCACGGGGTCAGTTCCGACCAGGTGTTGCAGATGCCGATCACCGGGCGGCCATCGAACATGTCGTGCGGATGGCCGGCGCTCTTGAGCCAGCTGCGGTAGTAGAAGCCCTGCTTGCCTTCGCGCCCGAACCACGCCTGGCTGCGGCGCGGCGGTTTGCTGGGTGAGCCCATGTCGGCGGATTCCTCGAGTCCAGGACGCCGGGATCCGCCTTGTGCGCAAGCCGCCCCCGGATGCTTTACGCCGGGGATGCTAGCGGGCATATTGATACGTGAAAAATAGCAAATATCTCCGAATGGATATTTGTTTTCATATATCGAAATCCTATTCACCTAGAGCGAAACGGCATGGACAACTCGGCAAGCGCAGCGCCTTCCTCCCTCGGCAACGCAACCTATGGCAGCCTGCACGGGCGCCGCGTCTTCATCACCGGCGGTGGCTCCGGCATCGGCGCCGCGCTGGTCGAAGCCTTCGCCGCGCAGGGCGCGCAGGTGGCCTTCGTCGACGTCGCGGCCGAGGCCAGCGCCGCGCTGGCCGAGCGGCTGGCCGCGGCCGGCCTGACCGCGCCGTGGTGGCGTCGCTGCGACGTCACCGACGTGGCCGCGCTGCAGGCGGCGATCGGCGAGGCGGCGACCGAGCTGGGCGACTTCCACGTGCTGCTCAACAACGTCGGCAGCGACGACCGCCATGCGCTGGAGGCGGTGACCCCGGAGTACTGGGAGCGCTGCGTGTCGATCAACCAGCGTGCGGCGTTCTTCGCCATCCAGGCGGTGGTGCCGGGCATGCAGCGGCTGGGCGGCGGTTCCATCGTCAACCTCGGCTCCACCGGCTGGCAGAGCAAGACCGGCGGCTACCCGGTGTACGCCACCGCCAAGTCCTCGGTGAACGGCCTGACCCGCGGCCTGGCCCGCGACCTGGGCGCGGCGCGGATCCGCATCAACGTGCTGACCCCGGGCTGGGTGATGACCGAACGCCAGGTCACCCTGTGGCTGGACGAGGCCGGCGAGCGCGAACTGGCGCGCAACCAGTGCCTGCCGGACAAGGTGATGCCGGAGGACATCGCGCGCATGGCGCTGTTCCTGGCCTCGGACGAGGCGCGCGCGATCACCGCGCAGGAGTTCGTGGTGGACGGCGGCTGGACCTGAGCGCGGTCGCGCGGCCGGGCGTCGCGGGGGCACCGGTTCGGGCAGGGCAACAGCGGAGGCGGTATCCGGCTTCGCTCGTCGGGGCTGAAGCCACCCCCGCAAACAGCCGGGCGCTGCTGCTGGGCGGCGCGTTGTGGGAGGGACTTCAGTCCCGACGCGATCAGCCGTCCGCAGGCAGCGACGGCGGGGTCGCCGTCACGGCGACGCCGTAGACCGTCGCCGCCGCCTCCTGCAGCGCCTGCAGCACGATCCGCGCGCCGGGCGACAGCAGCCAGTCGCGGCGGGTGATCAGGCCGAAGGCGTCCATGCGGCAGGACAGCGCCACCGGCACGATCGCCACGCTGCCGTGGTCGGCGAAATGCCGGGCCACGTCCTCGGGCACCACCGCCAGCGCGTCGCCATGCCGCAGCAACTGCGGCAGGACCACCAGCGCCGAGGTCTCGATCACCCGCTTGGGCGCTTCCAGCCCGGCGTTCTGGAACATCAGTTCGAAGCGGTGGCGCAGCACGCTGCCGTCCGGCGGCACGATCCACGGTGCCTCGGCCAGCACCGCCAGCGTCGGCGCCGGCGCCGCCAGCAGCGGATGGCCGGGGCGGGCGATGGCGCAGACCTTTTCCTCGGCCAGTGCCTGGTAGTGCAGGTGGCGCTTGTCGTGCCGCGCGAACAGACGCGCCACCACGATGTCCAGCTTGTTCTGCGCCAGGTGCTCCAGCAGCACGTCGCTGCCGTCCACGCGCAGGCTCACCCGCAGTAGCGGATGCTGCGCGCCGACCTGGGCCAGCGCCGACGGCAGCAGGCTCATCGCCGGCCCGGCGATCGCGCCGACGGCCACGCTGCCGGCATAGCCGGCCTTCAGCGCCTCGATCTCGGCGCCGGCCTCGCCCAGGCTGGCCAGGGCGATGCGCGCGTGGCGGATCATCGCCTCGCCGTACCAGGTGGCGCGCATGCCGCGCGGCAGGCGCTCGAACAGCGGCACCGCCAGCATGTCCTCCAGGTCCTTGAGCAGCTTGGAGGCGGCCGGCTGCGACATGTTCAAGGTCTCGGCGGCGCGGTGGATGTTGCCTTCCTCCTCGATCGCCAGCAGCAGCATCAATTGCCGGGTCTTCAGGCGGGCGCGGACGAACCAGGGCGGGGCGGCGGGCATGGCGCTCAGAGTGATATGAATGTTCGTATACGTTAAGCCAAAACCGATATTTGTTGCATATAGGTCGTCC
Organism: Xanthomonas sp. LMG 12460; assembly: GCF_009192895.1. Lineage (NCBI taxonomy): Bacteria > Pseudomonadati > Pseudomonadota > Gammaproteobacteria > Lysobacterales > Lysobacteraceae > Xanthomonas > Xanthomonas sp. LMG 12460. The sequence goes on from NZ_NKUH01000023.1 coordinate 51,826, forward strand.
GGCCAGAATAGCGACGAGCGCTTCGCGTCGCGCCTGTCCCGCGTCGCGCGCTGCGCGCCCGCATTTCGACAGGCGACCGATGCATGCGATTGATCCAGTTGCTCGATGACGCCGGCACGCCCGGCGTCGGTGTGGTGGAAGACGATGGCCGCCAGGTGCGGCTGCTGCGCGAGGTGGCGTCCACCTATGCGCTGGCCAACGCGGCGCTGGCCGCCGGCAACGGCCTGGAGGCGCAGGCGCATCAGCTGCGCGGCGAGCACGTGCTGGACTACGCCGCGCTGTTGGCCGCCGGCCGGGTGCTGCCGCCGCTGACCCACCAGGACCCGGCGCATTGCCGCGTCACCGGCACCGGCCTGACCCACCTGGGCAGCGCCGCCACCCGCGACGCCATGCACCAGAACCTGCAGCAGCAGGCGGCGCAGGGCACGCTCACCGATTCGATGAAGATCTTCCAGCTCGGCGTGGACGGCGGCATCCCCCGCGACGGCCAGCCTGGCGCGCAGCCGGAATGGTTCTACAAGGGCGACGGCAGCACTCTGGTCGCGCCGGGCGCGCCGCTGCCGTCGCCGGACTTCGCGCTGGACGGCGGCGAGGAGCCGGAACTGGTCGGGCTGTACGTCATCGGCGCCGACGGTGTGCCGTACCGGCTCGGCTTCGCGCTGGGCAACGAGTTCTCCGACCACGTCACCGAGCGCCAGAACTACCTGTACCTGGCCCATTCCAAGCTGCGTGCCTGCGCGGTCGGCCCGGAGCTGCGCTGCGGCGCGTTGCCGCGCGACCTGCGCGGCCACAGCCGCATCCGCCGCGGCGATGCGGTGATCTGGGAGAAGCCCTTCGTCACCGGCGAGGCCAACATGTGCCATTCGCTGGCCAATCTCGAATACCACCATTTCAAGTACGCCGCGCACCGCGTGCCCGGCGACGTGCACCTGCATTTCTTCGGCACCGCCACGCTGAGCTTCGCCGACGGCGTGCAGGCGCAGCCCGGCGACCGCTTCGAGATCGAACTGGCCGAGTTCGGCGCGGCGCTGGTCAATCCCTTGCAGCGCGTCGACAGCGGATTCGCCCTGGGCGGCGTGCGCGCGCTGTAGAACCGCACGGAGGTAGGCATGACCCGACGTTTCCAGAGCTACATCGACGGCCGCTGGGTGGCCGGCGACGACCTCGCCCCCGACGAGAATCCATCCGACCTGTCGGCACCGGTCGGCGAGGCCGGCAGCCTCGACGCGGCCACGGTACGCGAGGCGATCGCCGCGGCCAACGCGGCGCAGTCGGCGTGGGCCGCGAGCACCCCGCAGCAGCGCGCCGACGCGCTGGACGCGGTCGGCAGCGAGATCCTGGCGCGCAAGCAGGAACTGGGCGCGCTGCTGGCCTCGGAAGAGGGCAAGACCCTGCCGGAGAGCATCGGCGAGGCGGCGCGCGCCGGGCAGATCTTCAAGTTCTTCGCCGGCGAGGCGCTGCGCATTCCCGGCGAGACGCTGGCCTCCACCCGGCCCGGGGTCAACGTCGAGATCACCCGCGAGCCGGTCGGCACGGTCGGCATCATCGCGCCGTGGAATTTTCCGCTGGCGATCCCGGCGTGGAAGATCGCGCCGGCGCTGGCCTACGGCAACACCGTGGTGTTCAAGCCGGCGGAGATCGTGCCCGGCTGTGCCTGGGCGCTGGCCGAGATCCTCAGCCGCGCCGGCCTGCCCAACGGCGCGTTCAACCTGGTGCTCGGCAGCGGCAGCACGGTCGGCCAGGCGCTGGTCGGCGAGCGCGGCATCGATGCGCTGAGCTTCACCGGCTCGGTGCCGACCGGCAACCGTCTGCTCAAGCAGGCCGCCGAGCGCGGGCTGAAGATCCAGTTGGAGATGGGTGGCAAGAATCCGCTGGTGGTGCTGGCCGATGCCGACCTGGACCTGGCAGCGGAGATCGCGGTCAACGGCGCGTACTTCTCCACCGGCCAGCGCTGCACTGCGTCGAGCCGGCTGATCGTCGAACGCGCGGTGCACGACGACTTCGTCGCGCGCGTGCGCACGCGCCTGGCCGCACTGAAGATCGGCCATGCGATGGAGCCGGGCGTGGACATCGGGCCGGTCGCCAGCGCCAGCCAGTTCGAACAGGACCGCGACTACCTGCGCATCGCCCGCGAGGAAGGCGCCGAACTGCTCTACGGCGGCGAGGCGCTGGAGTGCGCGCACCGCGGCTACTACCTGCGCCCGGCGCTGGTGGCCGCGCAGCCGCAGCACCGCATCGCCCGCGAGGAGGTGTTCGGCCCGGTCGCCGCGGTGCTGGTGGCCGACGACTACGAACACGCGCTGGCCCTGGCCAACGACACCGAGTTCGGCCTGTGCGCCGGCATCGCCACGCGCTCGCTGAAGCACGCCACGCATTTCAAGCGGCACGCGCAGGCGGGCATGGTGATGGTCAACCTGCCCACCGCCGGCGTCGACCCGCATGTCCCGTTCGGCGGACGCAAGGCCTCCAGCTACGGCCCGCGCGAGCAGGGCCGGTATGCGGTGGAGTTCTACACCACGGTCAAGACGGCTTACACATCCGCACCATGAACTGATCGAATCAGCGCACGCCTGCCTGGGAGGGTGGGCGGCGCGTCGCGGCCTCCGGGCCCGTCCGCCGCCAGCGTGCCATCAACGAGGAGGGGCTATGCACAAGCACACGTCGGGAATGCGGGCGCTGGGAATCGCGGCACTGCTGGGGATGGCGCTGGCCGCCTGTTCCGGCGGCGGCAAGGACGCCGGCAAGGCGCCCGGGCAACTCACCGTCGGTTTCAGCCAGGTCGGCGCCGAGAGCGAATGGCGCACCGCCAACACCGCTTCGATCAAGCAGGCCGTGGCCGATGCCGGCATGACGCTGAAGTTCTCCGACGCGCAGCAGAAGCAGGAGAACCAGATCAAGGCGCTGCGCTCGTTCATCGCCCAGCGCGTGGACGTGATCGCGTTTTCGCCGGTGGTGGAGTCGGGCTGGGAGACGGTGCTGCGCGAGGCCAAGGCCGCGAAGATCCCGGTGGTGCTGACCGACCGCGCGGTGAAGGTGTCCGACGACAGCCTGTACGTGACCCTGATCGGTTCGGATTTCGTCGAGGAAGGGCGCAAGGCGGCGCGCTGGCTGGTCGAGCGTTCGCCGCTGAAGGACGGCGACAAGCCGGTGCGCATCGTCGAACTGCAGGGCACGGTCGGCTCGGCGCCGGCGATCGATCGCATGAAGGGCTTCAAGGAGATCCTGGCGGCGCATCCGCGCTTCCAGATCGTGCGCTCGCAGAGCGGCGACTTCACCCGCGCCAAGGGCAAGGAAGTGATGGAGGCATTCCTGAAGTCGGAGGGGCGCAACATCGACGTGCTCTACGCGCACAACGACGACATGGCGATCGGCGCGATCCAGGCGATCGAGGAAGCCGGCCTGAAGCCGGGCAAGGACATCCTGGTGATCTCGGTGGACGGGGTGAAGGGCGCGTTCGAGGCGATGCAGGCCGGCAAGCTCAACGTCACCGTCGAGTGCAATCCGCTGCTGGGCCCGCAACTGGTGCAGGCCATCCGCGACCTCAAGGCCGGCAAGCCGCTGCCCAAGCGCATCGTGGTAGAGGAGTCGGTGTACACCCAGGACCAGGCCGCGGCCGAACTGCCCAAGCGCAAGTACTGAGGCCGCGCGCATGCATCCGCTGGTGCTGGAGGCGCAGGGACTGAGCAAGGCCTACGCCGGCGTGGCCGCGCTGGAGGACGTGGCGCTGCGTTTGCGCGGCGGCGAGATCCACGCGTTGATGGGCCAGAACGGCGCCGGCAAGTCGACCCTGATCAAGCTGCTCACCGGTGTGACCGCCGCCGACGCCGGGCGCATCGCGCTGGACGGCGCGGTGGTGGCGCCGGCGTCGCCGCAGCAGGCGCAACGGCTCGGCATCAGCACCGTGTACCAGGAAGTGAACCTGTGCCCGAACCTGTCGGTGGCCGAGAACCTGTTCGCCGGCCGCTACCCGCTGCGCGGCTGGTTGCGGCGCATCGACTGGCGCCGGGTCGAGCGCGAGGCCGAGGCCGGCCTGCAGCGTTTGGGCATCGCCATCGACGTGCGGCGCGCGCTGGGCAGCTATCCGGTGGCGGTGCAGCAGATGGTGGCCATCGCCCGCGCGGTCGGCGTGTCGGCGCGGGTGCTGATCCTCGACGAACCCACGTCCAGCCTCGACGAAGGCGAGGTGGCCGAACTGTTCCGGGTGATGCGCGCGCTGCGCGATGGCGGCATGGCGATCCTGTTCGTCACCCACTTCCTGGACCAGGTGTACGCGGTGGCCGACCGCATCAGCGTGCTGCGCAACGGCCGCCTGGTCGGCGAATACACGCCGGCGGAATTGCCGGCGCCGCAACTGGTCGCGGCGATGGTCGGGCGCGCGCTCGACCCAGCCAGCGCCGCGGCCGCCGCGGTGCGCGCGGCCGCGCCCGAGGACGCTGCGCCGCTGCTGCAGGCGCAGGGTCTGGGCCGGCGCGGCCAGTTGCAGCCGGTCGACCTGCAACTGCGCCAAGGCCAGGTGCTGGGCCTGGCCGGCCTGCTCGGCGCCGGCCGCACCGAACTGGCGCGGTTGCTGTTCGGGCTGGACCGTGCCGATCGCGGCCGCGTGGCGATCGACGGCCGCGCCGTGGTCCTGCGCGGCCCGCCCGACGCGATCGCCCACGGTCTGGCGCTGTGTCCGGAAGAGCGCAAGACCGAGGGTATCGTCGCCGAACTGTCGGTGCGCGAGAACATCGTGCTGGCGCTGCAGGCGCGCATGGGCCTGCGCCGGTTCCTGGCGCCGGCCGAGCAGCTGCGCATCGCGCAGGGCTACGTGGACGTGCTGGGCATCAAGACCGCCAGCCTGGAGACGCCGGTGGGGCTGCTCTCCGGCGGCAACCAGCAGAAGGTGGTGCTGGCGCGCTGGCTGGCGACGCGGCCGCGGCTGCTGATCCTGGACGAACCCACCCGCGGCATCGACATCGCCGCCAAGCAGGAGATCATGACCCGGATCCTGACCCTGGCCCGCGAGGGCATGGCGGTGCTGTTCATCTCCGCCGAGGTCGCCGAGATCGCGCGCATCGCCGACCGCATCGCGGTGCTGCGCGAACGCCGCCTGGTCGGCGAACTGCCCGGCGGCTGCGGCGAGCGCGCGATCTTCGAGCTGATCGCCGGGAGCGCGGCATGAGCGCCACCGCCACGCCCGACACCACCGCATCGCGCTGGTCGGCGCGGCTGCGCGCGCATCCGTTGTTCTGGCCGCTGGCGACGCTGGCGGTGCTGCTGCTCGGCAACGGCCTGTTCGACCCCGGCTTCCTGAGCCTGCAATGGCGCGACGGTCACCTGTACGGCAACCTGGTCGACATCGGCAACCGTGCCGCGCCGCTGGCGCTGGTGGCGATGGGCATGACCCTGGTGATCGCGGTGCGCGGCCTGGACATCTCGGTCGGCGCGGTAGTGGCGATCGCCGCGACGGTGGCGGCATGGATGATCGGCGGCGGCGAATACAGCCGCTTCCCGCTGTGGGCGGTGCTGCTGGCGCCGCTGCTGGTGGCGGCGCTGTGCGGGCTGTGGAACGGGCTGCTGGTGGTCAAGGTCGGCATGCAGCCGATCATCGCCACGCTGATCCTGATGGTGGCCGGGCGCGGCATCGCGCAGCTGATCGGCGACGGGCAGATCCTGACCATCTACTACCCGCCGTATTTCTACCTGGGCAACGGCTTCCTGCTCGGCCTGCCGTTCGCGCTGTTCGTGGTCGCGGCGGTGTTCGCCGCCTTGCAACTGCTGCTGGGGCGCACCGCGCTGGGGCTGTTCGTGCGCGCCATCGGCCACAACCCGCGCGCGGCGCGTGTGGCGGGCGTGCGTGCGCGGCTGATCGCGGTGCTGCTGTACGTGTTCTGCGCGTTCAGCGCCGGCCTGGCCGGGTTGCTGATCAGCTCCAACGTCAAGAGCGCCGACGCCAACAACGCCGGGCAACTGATGGAACTGGACGCGATCCTCGCGGTCACGCTCGGCGGCACGCTGCTCGATGGTGGCCGCTTCAGCCTGGCCGGCAGCGTGATCGGCGCGTTGATCATCCAGACTCTGACCGCGACCATCTACGCCTTCGGCGTGCCGGCGCAGGTCACCATGCTGATCAAGGCGCTGCTGGTGTTCGCGGTGATGCTGCTGCAATCGCCGCGCTTCCGCGCCAACCTGCGCGGCTGGATCCGGCGGCCGCCGCCGCAGGTGCGGCCATGAGCGCGGCGGCTCCACGCCTGGTTGGGTCCGGCCTGCGCAAGGCGGCGGGCATGCTGCAGGGCGCGCGCCTGCCGCTGGCGATCACCGTGGCGCTGTTCGTGGCCATGCTCGCGGCCGGCGGCGTGCTCTACGACGGCTTCCTGGCGCCGCAGGTGCTGGCCAATCTGCTGATCGACAACGCCTTCCTGTGCATCGCCGCGGTGGGCATGAGCCTGGTGATCCTCAGCGGCGGCATCGACCTGTCGGTGGGCGCGGTGCTGGCGTTCACCACCGTGCTGTCGGCATCGCTGGTCGAGCGCCATGGCTGGTCGCCGCTGGCGGCGATCCCGCTGGTGCTGCTGCTCGGCAGCGTCTTCGGTGCGTTCATGGGCCTGCTGATCCAGCGCTACCGCCTGCAGCCGTTCGTGGTGACCCTGGCCGGCATGTTCCTGGCGCGCGGCGCCAGTTACCTGATCAGCGTCGATTCGATCCCGATCACCGACCCGCTGTACACCGCGATCGCGCAGGCGCGGCTGCCGCTGGGCGGCGACGCGTCGCTGTCGGTCGGTGCGTTGATCGCGCTGGCGACGGTGGCGCTGGGCATGTGGCTGACCCAATGCACCCGTTTCGGCCGCTGTGTGTACGCGCTCGGCGGCAGCGAGGCCTCGGCGCGGCTGATGGGCCTGCCGGTGGAGGCGACCCAGGTGCGCGTCTACGCCTTCAGCGGCTTCTGCTCGGCGCTGGCCGGGGTGGTGTGCACGTTCTACATGCTGTCCGGCTACAGCCTGCATGCGCAGGGCCTGGAACTGGACGCCATCGCCGCGGTGGTGATCGGCGGCACCCTGCTCGCAGGCGGCAGCGGCTACGTGATCGGCACCCTGTTCGGCGTGCTGATCCTGGGGGCGATCCAGACCTTGATCGTGTTCGACGGCACGCTCAGCTCGTGGTGGACGCGCATCGTGATCGGCGGTTTGCTGCTGCTGTTCTGCCTGTTGCAGCGGTTGCTGACCCGGCGCCTGCCGCAGGGTGCGGCGAGCGAGTGAGCGGCACGGCGGCGTAGAATTCGGCAACCGCAACCGGAGCGCCGACATGCTGACCATCTGGGGCCGCCACAACTCGAGCAACGTGCGCAAGGTACTGTGGTGCGCGGAGGAGATCGGCCTGGCCTACACCTCCATCGAGGTCGGCGGCGCGTTCGGCGGCAACGACCAGCCGGCCTATCGCGCGCTCAATCCCAATGGCCTGGTGCCGGCGATCGAGGACGATGGCCTGGCGCTGTGGGAATCCAATGCCATCGTCCGCTACCTGGCCGCGCGCTACGCCCCGGACACGCTGTACCCGCAGGACCCGGTGCTGCGCGCGCAGGGCGACAAGTGGATGGACTGGACCACCTCGCGCTTCGCCGGCGCCTTCCGCGATCTGTTCTGGGGCGTGTTGCGCACCGCGCCGGAACAGCGCGATGCAGCCAGGATCGCCGCCGCGCTGGAACAATCGGCCGAGCTGTTGCACACCGCCGACGCCGCACTGTTACAACAGCCCTGGCTGTCCGGCGAGCACTTCGCCATGGGCGACATCCCGCTGGGCAGCTTCGCCTATGCCTGGTTCGAGATGCCGATCGAACGCCCGGCACTGCCGCACCTGCACGCCTGGTACCAACGTCTGCAGCAGCGCCCGGCCTATCGCAAGGGCGTGATGACGGCGCTGACCTGAGTGCGGCGTTTCCGGCGGGGGACGGTGCCGTCGCGGCGGCGGCCATGCCCGTCAACCGCTCGCTCCCACCTGACGGCAAGGAGCCGCTACCCGTGATCGAACCTCCCAAGATCGTGCTCTGCATTCCCGGCCCATGGCCGGATCGCGCGGACCTGCTCGCGCGCATCGTCTAGGACAGCGGCGGCTACCTGTTCGCCGGGCACGTGCTGATGCACATGGACAGCGGCCAGGCATGCGAACTGCAGTACGAACCGCACGATGCGCGCATGGCCGGCGCGTTCGCCGCCGCCGGCCCGCACTGGCGCGGCTCGGCCGACATGGCGCGCATCGGGACGCATGCGTCCGTCGTCTACCTGATCGGTGCCGGCGGCTCGCGGGTGCGTGCGGAGACGATGATGCGCGCAGCCGCGGCGTTGCTGGACGCCGGCGGCCTGGGGGTGAAGGTGGAAAGCAGCGGCGTCGCCCACAGCCCCGCCGACTGGCGGCAACTGTGCGCGGACCTGGCGCTAGGCAGCGCCCATCGCGCCTATGTGCTGAACATCACCGGCGAGCAGGTGCATTCCTGCGGCATGCACCAGTTCGGCATGAAGGACGCGATCGTCGCGGCGCAGGCGGCATCCGACCCGGTCGCCCTGCTGCACACCTTCACCTGCTACCTGTTCAACGAAGCGCCCGACGTGCGCGCCGGCCATACCTTCTCGGTCGCGGCGGATGCGCCGCGCTACCGGATCCAGGCCGAGGCCAGCAGCCAGTTCCAGCCCGGCGACCTGTTCGCCAATCCCTACGGCCTGTGGCGGCTGACGCCGCTCTGACGCCGCGTTGCTTCCTGCATCCGTGTGCAGTGTCGGCGACGCGCCGCCGAACGCGTGCGCGCCTCAGGGTCTCCCGCCCGCCACCGCCGGCAGCGCGTCGCCGCCCGCGCGGCGCATCACCCAGTTGAACAGCGGGGTTGCCATCAGCGTGGAGGTGATGGCCATCAGCACCAGGATCGAGAACAGGCCCTGTTCGATCACCCCGGCCTGCAGGCCGATGTTGATGATGATCAGCTCCATCAGGCCGCGCGCGTTCATCAGTGCGCCGATCGCCATCGCATTGCGGTTGGTCTCGCCGCTGATCCGTGCCGCCGCCCAGCAGGCGATGCCCTTGCCCAGGAACGAAGCCAGCAGCACCGCGCCGGCGGCCAGCAGGATCTGCGGGTCCAGCAGCACGCTCAGCTCGGTCTTGAGCCCGGAGAAGGTGAAGAACATCGGCAGCAGGAACACCACCACGAACGGCTGCAATTGCTCGCGCAGCTTTTCGGTCAGTGCGCCCTTGGGCAGGCAGGCGCCGAGCAGGAAACCGCCGAACACCGCGTGGATGCCGATCGCGTCCATCGCCCAGGCGCTGACGCAGAACAGCATCAGCACCACCGCCAGCACCCCGGCGCTCAGCGGCTGCTCGGGGCGCACGTGGTCGGCCAGGCGGCGCAGCCAGTGGCGGCCGACCAGCAGCATGAACAGCGCGTAGCCCACGCCGCCGCCGATCGCCAGATAGGCGCTGCCCCAGCTGCCGCCGAAGCTGGCCAGCACCAGCGCGAGGATGCACCAGGCCGCGGCGTCGTCGACCGCGCCGGCGGTCAACGCCAGCGTGCCCAGCGGGCTGCCGGTGAGGCCGCGCTCGTGGATGATCCGCGCCAGCATCGGGAACGCGGTGATGGCGATGGCCGCGCCCAGGAACAGCGACGCCTCCAGCAGCTTGGCCTTGGCCGAGAACAGCCCGGGCATGTGCAGCAGCCACGGCGCCAGCACGAAGGCGAGCACGAACGGCACGGCGATGCCGGCCAGCGACACGCCCATCGCGCTGCGGTAGCGCGTGCGGAAGTGCTCGCCGCGAAAATCGGTGCCGACCAGGAACATGTACAGGCCCACGCCGAACTGCGCGGCCACGTACAGCATGTCCAGGGTCGGCTTGGGGAACAGCGCCTGCTGCAGGTCCGGCAGCAGCGCGCCGAACAGCGACGGCCCCAGCGCCACGCCGGCGATCATCTCGCCGACCACCTGCGGCTGGCCCAGGCGCCTGGCCAGCAGGCCGACCAGGCGGCACACCAGCAGGATCACCGCCGCCTGCAGAAAGAAATACACCGACATCTGCGGGGTGGTCATGGGCGGCCGTCCTGGAAGTGTCGGCGGATGATAGGAGGCCGTGGCGATGAAATCCATGCGGCCGCGCCTCACATGGTGGGGCGGGGCGCGTTTGCGGTATGGTGCCTGGCGCGCGCATGGCGCAGGCCGTACACGCATGCGGGCCGACACCGCAGGACGCACCGGGGAGCGAAGCGATGAGCAAGGGATGGACGCGGCGGCAATGCCTGGGCGCCGCTGCCGCGGGCGCAGTGGCCGGCGTGCTGCCCGGGGCCGCCATCGCGGGCGCCGCCGCTGCCGGTGCGCACGATGCCGACGCGCTGTACCGGCGTGCGTTGGTGCTCGACGCCAACGCCCTGGCCTCGATCGGGCAGGTATTCGATGGCCCGGATGCACCGCAGCTGTTGCAGCAATTGCGCGACTCCGGCGTGTCGGCGCTGAAGACCACGTTGGGCGGTGCGGCCGGCGACTTCGAGACCGCCGTGCAGGACATCGCCGCCGCGCAGGCGCTGGTCGAGCGCTATCCGCAGCATTTCCTCAAGGTGCTGCAGCCGGCCGACCTGCGCCGCGCCAAGCGCGAGGGGCGCCTCGCGCTGATCTTCTCCTTCGAATCGGCAGCGATGCTGGAGGACAAGCCCGCGCGCATCGACCTGTTCCGCCAGCTCGGGGTGCGGGTCATGCAACTGACCTACAACCGCACCACGCCGTTCGGCGTGGGCTGCCTGGACGGCGACACGGGCGGCGTCACCGCGCTCGGCCGCGACGCCATCGCGCGCATGAACCGTCTCGGCGTGGCACTGGATCTCAGCCATTGCAACCTGCAGACCACCCGCGACGGCATCGCCCTGTCGCAGCGCCCGCCGGTCATCACCCATGCCGGCTGCGCCGCGGTGTTCGTGCATCCGCGCAACAAGCAGGACGCCGAACTGCGCGCGCTGGCCGACAAGGGCGGGGTGATGGGCGTGTACATGCTGCCGTTCCTGACCGAGGACAGCCGCCAACCGCAGCTGGCCGACTACATGCGCCACCTGCTGCACGCACTGGACGTGTGCGGCGAGGACCATGTCGGCATCGGCACCGACTCGCTGTTCTTCCCGATCACCGAGCAGGACCGGCGCGCCTTCGAGGAAGACCTGGTGCAGCGCCGTCGCGACGGCATCGGCGCCCCGGGCGAGAACCGTCTGCCCTATCTGCCCGACGCCAACACCCCGCGCAAGCTCGAACGCGTCGCCGACGCGCTGCTGCGCCAGGGCTACAGTGCCCGGGTCGCCGAGAAGGTGCTGGGAGCGAATTTCGAACGGGTGTTCGGCGAGATCTGGAGTGTGTGACGCTGTGCTGTGCGCAAAGGACCTGCGTGACGCCCCGGTAGGTGGTGCGTTGCACGCGGCGTCGTTCACCGTTCCAGCGGCACCGCGCCGCCCGCATTGACCGGGCCCTCGCACAGGTTCAGACTTGCCGCCACATTTCCACCCGAACGTCCACGCCGCCATGGCCCACGCACCGCTGCTGATATTGCCCAACGCCCTGCGCGTCAGCGCAGGCCGGGTGCGCCTGCCTGAAGGAGTGGTCGACGCCGTGCGCTAACGCCGGCCATCGCCGATCCGCCGCAGACAAGCACCCGATGGGTGCTTTTTTATTGCCTGTTTTTCGCTGTTCCACCGTTCCGACACGCCAAGGAGAACGTGCCATGCACTACGCCGCCGAACCCGAAACCTAGCCGCATGCCCGCCTCGCCAACCGGGGCATGCGGCGTCCCCCGTGTTGGCAATGCGGAGTCTTTCTCATGAACACGAACACCCTTTCCAGCTGGCGCAATCTCGGCATCATCGCCCACATCGACGCCGGCAAGACCACACTCACCGAACGCCTGTTGTGGGCCGCCGGTGCGATCCATCGTGTGGGCGAAGTCCACGACGGTGCCGCCACCACCGATTTCTCGGACATCGAACGTGCGCGCGGCATCAGCATCGGTGCGGCTGCGGTGCAGGTGCAGTGGGCGCCGGCCGGGCAGCCGGCGCATCGCCTGACCCTGATCGATACCCCCGGACATATCGATTTCGCGATCGAGGTGGAACGCTCGCTGCGCGTACTCGACGGCGCGGTCGCGGTGTTCTCCGCGGTCGACGGCGTGCAGCCGCAATCCGAAACCGTGTGGCGGCAAGCACGCCGCCACGGCGTGCCGATGCTCGCGTTCGTCAACAAGATGGACCGTGCCGGTGCCTCGTTCGACGGCGTGCTGGCGCAGTTGCGCAGCAAGCTCGACGCGACGGTCTGGGCGGTCGGCGTACCGGTGTCGGGCGACTCCGGCTTCGACGGCTGGAGTGACCTGGTCGACGGCCGCCTGCTGAGCTGGGACGACGAGGGGCACCTGCATGCGCGCGCCTGGCAGGCCGAAGAGGCGGCCGCGTTCGCGGACGCACGCGAGCAGTTGATCGCCGCGGTGGCCGAGCACGACGAGGCGCTGGCGCAGGCCTATCTCGAGGAACGCGCGATCGACGCCGAGCTGCTGCGCGCCGCCTTGCGCCGGGCCACCCTGGCCGGCGCCGGCGTGCCGGTGCTGGCCGGCTCGGCGTTCAAGCGCAAGGGCATCGAGCCGTTGCTGGACGCGATCGTCGACTGGCTGCCGTCGCCGCTGGACCGCCCGCCGGTCGTCGCCCGCGCCGATGCGGACACCGATGCCGGTGCCGAAGACGGGCACGAGACCTTGCTGGCGCCGGATCCGTCCGGTCCGCTGGCGGCGCTGGTGTTCAAGTTCGCGCATACCGCGCAGGGGCCGCTGGCCTTCGTGCGCGTGTATTCGGGCACCTTGCGCGTCGGCGACACGGTATGGACGTCGCATGCGCGGCGTCCGCGCCGGGTCGGGCGGCTGGCGGTGGTGCAGGCGCAGCGCACCCACGACGTGGCGCAGGCGCAGGCCGGCGAGATCGTCGCCGTGCTCGGCTGGAAGGACGCGGTCAGCGGCGAGACGCTCAGCGGCGTGCAGGCGCGGTGGGTGCTGGAACGCATCCGCACGCAACCGCCGGTGCTGGCGTGGCGGCTCGGCGCGGCCAACGCGGCCGACCTGGTGCGGCTGGGACAGGGCCTGGCGCGGTTGGCGCAGGAGGATCCGTCCTTCCGCGTCGACAGCGATCCGGAGACCGGTGAAGCGGTGATCTGGGGCATGGGCGAGCTGCACCTGGAGGTGATGGTCGAGCGCTTGCGCAGCGAGTGGCACGTGGACGTGCGCACCGGCGCGCCGCGCGTGGCCTACCAGGAAACGCCGCGCGCGGCCGCGCTGGGCGTGGCGGCACGGCTGTCCAAGCAGAACGGCGGCCAGGGCCAGTTCGCGCAGGTGGTGCTGGATGTGCTGCCGCGTGCGGACGGCGCAGTGACCTTCGTCGACCGCAGCCGTGGCGGGGTGGTGCCGAAGGCCTTCGTCGCCGCCACCGAGAAGGGGGCGCGTGCGGCGCTGGCGCAAGGCCCGCTCGGCCATCCGGTGGTCGGCGTGGAGGTGGTGCTGGTCGATGGCCAGGCGCATGCGGTGGATTCGTCGGACCTGGCGTTCCAGCGCGCGGCTTCGGACGCGGTGAAGGCGGCGCTGGCGCAGGCCGGCACGCTGCTGCTGGAGCCGGTGATGGCGGTGGCGATCGATGCGCCTGCGCACAGCGTCGGCGACGTGCTCGGCGATCTGCAGCGGCGCGAGGGACGCGTCGTGGCGATCGAAGAGCGCGGCTCCCGTGCCGAGGTGGTCGCGCAGGCGCCACTGGCGCAACTGCAGGCCTATGCCACGGCGTTGCGTTCGCTGACCCAGGGACGGGCATCGGCGAGCATGACCTTCGACGGCTATGCGCCGGTCAAGGCCGCGTGAGCCGCATTGCCATCTGGCAATGCGGCAGGAGGACGAGGAGCCGGTTCGCCGGCTCCTCTTTTTTTGCGTACGGATTTTCTAGCGGCGGCGACACTGCGGCGCACTCGCCGATGGGGCGGCGGCGATGGTGTTCTGGATCCGCATGGGCACGCGTCCATGGCGTTTCCTCTGTGTCGCCCGAACTTGCCTGACGACGGCCCGCGACGGTGCCAGCGTCATGCCGATGCCCGGTGCTTGCGTCGACGCCGCGATCCAGGCTTCATAGCCGGCCCCGATCGCCGGAGCCGCCCATGCATCGCCGTCTTGCCCTGCTGACCTTGTTCGCCCTGTCGCCGGTACTCGCCGCGGCGCAGCCGCCGGGATGCCAGACGCCGTTGCAGGTGGCCGAGGGTCTGTTCCGGGCGCGCGATGTCGATTGGCAGCCGCAGAACCTGGAGAAGCTGCTGACGCCGCCCTTCGCCCAGGCGCTCCAGGCCGACCGGCGCTGCGCCAGGCGCGATGGCAGGTGCCGGCTGGACTTCGCCCCATGGACCGATGCCCAGGACGGGCAACTGCAGGGCGCGCCGAGATTCACTCTGGTCTCCGGTGGCGCGCAGGCCACGGTGGTGGAGGTGCGGATGGATTACCGACGTACGCTCGGCGGCGCCGGCTCGGTCAAGATCGAACTGCAGCGCCGCGGCAACGGCTGCTGGGCGGTCAGCGACCTGATCGCGCCGGATGGACAATCGCTGTTCGCGCTGCTGACCGACGCGCAGGACTAGGCTGTATCGACATTCA